>CAMJHU010000275.1 GCA_946405565.1 uncultured Clostridia bacterium | reverse complement strand
GCTCGCCGAAGGCGAGACGGAGGGAGTGAATTTCACTAAGTTGTGAATAGTGGTTTGCAAAGTACATAGCATTCTAAAGGTGTATATTCTATGGCAAAGATACGGAACGACAAAGGAAAAGGCCTGCGCTGCTATATCTATACTCGTGTCAGTACGGAGATGCAGATAGACGGTTATTCCCTTGACGCGCAAGAGGAAAGTCTGCGGAAAGCGGCCGCTTACCATGAAATGCAGGTTGTCCATGTTTTCTCGGACGAAGGAAAGTCGGGAAAGAACACAACGGGACGGCCTGAGTTTCAGGAGATGATGCGCCGAATTTCAAACGGGAATGAGGATCGTGTCGATTACGTCCTTGTTTTCAAGCTCTCCCGCTTCGGAAGGAATACAGCAGACGTACTCAATAATGTCCAGTTGATGGAGGATTACAGTGTCAATCTGATGGCTGTTGAAGACAAAATTGACAGTGCTGGCTCTGCTGGCAAACTGATGATCTCTGTTATAGCGGCGGTTGCAGAAATAGAGCGCGAAAACATAAATGCCCAGACAATGGCAGGCAGACGACAAAAAGCCAAAGAGGGCAAGTGGAACGGCGGTCAGGCTCCCTACGGATATCGCATAAAGGACGGTGTTCTTGAGATAGATGAAGCCGAGGCAGAAGTTGTCAGGCTTATCTTTGACCGATATAACCATTATGAGCAAGGAGCCAACGGTGTTGCACGCTGGCTGAATAACACTGGCTACACCAAGAAGACAGTCAAAAACCGTGAAGGAACAGCTTTCTCCGCTCACTTCATTAAAATCATTCTGGATAACCCTGTCTATATCGGTAAGATCGCCTACGGACGCAGGAAGACAGAAAAAATAGAAGGAACTAGAAACGAATTTCATAAAGTCAAACAGGCCGAGGGCGATTACGACATCTGGGAAGGCCGTCACCCTGCTATCATTGATGAAAAGACATGGCTTGCGTCGCATGGCACCGTCAAGGTCGGATATATGAAGGATTATCTGCCTTTCTGTGCCAAAGACCCCGAAACCAGACAGTTGACCGGCGCGCTGAAGGAATATCTGGAATATGCCGCAGGCGCCATCCAGAATGCCGATCTCAAATTTGACGCGATCGCGTTTGACACCATCGGAGAAGCGATAGAAGCGCTCAAGGCGGGGCAGGTCAACTGTGTATTTCCTGCCAATTTCGGGGAAGCAGACGCGGAGGAAATGGGTCTGATCATCACGCCCTCGGTCATGAGCGCCGAAATTTATGAGATTGTCCGCGAGGACGATCTGCAGGACTTCGGCAAAAAGCGCAACGTGAAGGTCGCGGTGGATGAAGGCAACGTCAATTACGAAAAGGTGCTCAGCGAAAAATTCCCTGATTTCGAGGTGGTCTATTATCGGAATATCAAGTCCTGTCTTCAGGCGGTCGCGGACGGCAAAGCGGACACCGTGCTGGTCAGTAATTTCCGCTACAACAATCTCACCAAGCAGTGCGATAAACTGGGGCTTACGCCTATCGCCACCGGTATTGGCATGGGCAACGCGTTTGTCGCGGTCAGAGGCGATATCGAGCTGTATTCGCTTCTCAACAAAACCGTGAACATGGTGCCCGCTTCCAAAACCAATTCGGTCATGACGCTGTATATCTCCGAAAAAGAGGAAGAGCTTACCTTCACCGAGTTTGTCATGAAGCATCTGGCGGAAGTGATGGGTATTGTGGCAGGCGTGCTGCTGGTGATTCTGGCGCTGTCGATGCGCACCATCCGTGCGATGAAGCGCGCCAGAAGAGACGAAAAGCTGATTGCTTCGGCGGAAACCGATCAGCTGACCGGCGTTTACAGCAAAAACTTCCTCTTTGAATACGCCCGACGGATGCAGAATAAGCACAAGAACAAGCCGATGGACGCGATTGTGGTTGACATTGAGCGTTTCCATTCGATCAACACCCTCAACGGTCAGGAAGCCGGCGATCAGGTACTCCGCACATTAGGCGAAGTACTCCGCACCGTTTTTAACGATAAGAACACCATTGTGGGTCGCATCGACGCGAACCGGTTCTGCATTTTCCGCTGGAACAAGTGGAACGATCATGATTATGCCGACTTCCTGAATCAGTTGCAGACCGGACTGGAAGAGAAGAACCCCAATCTCAAGCTGCGTCTGCGCATGGGCGTTTTCCCGGCACAGACCGGACGGGAACCCGAAAAGATGTACGACAGAGCCCGCATTGCCAGCAATATTGCCCGCGGTCAGTACAACAAGGTGCCGCTGGTGGTGTATGACGAAGAGGTCAAGAAAAAACGTCTGTATGATCAGCGCTTGATTCACGATCTGAACCGTGCGGTTCAGAATCAGGAATTCGAGGTCTATTATCAGCCGCAGTACGATATTCAGGCAACCCCGCCCAAGCTCAAGAGCGCGGAGGCGCTGGTGCGCTGGCGGCACCCCGAACTGGGCATGATTTTCCCCGGCGACTTCGTTCCCCTCTTTGAAGAACACGGTCTGATCGGCGAGGTTGACAAGTGCGTGTGGAAGCAGGCTGCCAGACAGGTAGCCGCCTGGCGCAGCAAGTTCGGCACGCTGGTGCCGGTGTCGGTCAACCTTTCGCGTGTGGACATCTTTGATCCCCAGCTGGAAAGTACGCTGGAAGGGCTGCTTCGGGAAAACCGGCTGGATCATAACGCCATCAAGCTGGAGGTCACGGAATCGGCTTATACCGAGGACGCCGATTCCGTGCTCCGGGTGGTGGGCAGTCTGCGGGAAAAGGGCTTTGAAATCGAACTCGACGATTTCGGCACGGGCTATTCCTCACTGGGAATGCTTGCTTCGATGCCGATTGACATTCTGAAGGTAGACCGGTCGTTCATCGTGAATATGTCCAAGCAGCAGAAGGACATCCGGCTGGTCAAGCTGATTCTCGATCTGGCGAAAGAGATGAATCTCGCGGTGATTGCGGAAGGCGTGGAGAATTATGTGGAATTGCAGCTGCTCCAGAAGATGGGCTGTGACATCGTGCAGGGATATTACTTCTCCAAGCCGCTTCCGGCTGCGGAATTTGAAAGACTTCTGAAAGAAGAGCTTGAAAAGCGTTTTAACAACGCGACGCTGTAACGGTTTCCGGTTGGATGAAAAGTAAACACGACAATTCAAAAAAGGGCATCGGGACGGTACTTCCGTATCGTTTCCAATGCCCTTTTTGCCTGTCCAAAATACAACTCTCCTGCTGATTTTGTTCAATAATAAAAATAAAAGATAAATATTTTTATTGACAATCTACAATTTTTGTGGTATCTTATAAGCGGTGTTTTTTGTAAACATACCGATGGTATTTTGTCGCAAATGTAGAATCAACAAATCAGAGGATCGAAATATGTCTCTGATTTGATAGCAGGAGGTAATGATCCATGTCAACCCCGAACCATTCCCAGTATGCGTTTGTATTTATCTGCAAAGGTTCCGATCCGGGCGGCATGAGACCCGCCAACATGGTGATGACCGACAGGGGCGTGTATGAGGGATTGGTGCAGAGTTTCGGTTTTGGCGGATCGGCTGAGAATGTTTTCTTTTACGGTCCCGACTGGAACAGCACGGTTTACAGTTCATCTGTCATAACGGGCAGCGAAGGCGACGATCTGATGGGCAAAGTCAAAGCCGCCATGAGCGCGAAAGGGTTTACTTATAACGGCGAACCTGTCCGCTCGGTTCCCTATGACCCGTCCACGACCTACGGTCAGATGGGCTTTATCATGGTATTTTTGTTTGCCGAAAAGACAGCGGAACCGGACGCAGTGTCATTTGCTATGTCTGCCGCAGCGCCTGTGGCTGTGTCCACCACGGAGCCTGTTGCAGAGCCTGTCGCGGCACCTGTCGCAGAGCCTGTCGCGGCACCTGTCGCAGAACCCGTTGCGGCACCTGTCGCAGAACCCG
>CAMJHU010000274.1 GCA_946405565.1 uncultured Clostridia bacterium | reverse complement strand
GTGTCTGAATTTTTAAGCATGGAATGTAGTTTATGAAATGTTTACATTCGTATGATTGAATTACATTATAAATGATCATATAATTGTAGCAACTACCTATACAAAGGGGTTTTTCAAAAAATATGGCAAATTTCACGCGTGAGGCGATCAAAGCCACATTTATCAGACTTTTGGAGGAGCGGCAGTTCAGCGATATAACCGTCAAAAGCATCGTGGAGGAATGCGGCATTAACCGCAATTCTTTCTATTATCACTTTCAGGACCTTCCCTCACTGCTGGAAGAAATCATCCGGGAGGAATCGGACGCGGTTATCAGAAAATATTCCTCAGTCAACTCCATTGTGGAATGCTTTGACGCGATCGAGGAATTCGCCTCCAACCGAAAAAAAGCCATCATGCACATCTACCGTTCAGTCAGCCGGGATGTGTTTGAGCGTTATCTGATGAAGACAAGCGAATATTTCCTTTCCCGCTACATCGACGCGCTTGCCGATAGCGGTGAAATTGACCCATCCCTCATCGCCCGCAACAAGACGTTGATTGTGAGCTATTACAAATGCCTTTTTTTCGGCGTGATCATAGAATGGCTGGAACACGGCATGGACGAACAGCTCGCCAAGGATTTCCGACGCGTCTTCCGTCTGAAAGCCGACACAGCCGATGAACTGGCGGAGATTCTCAGATCGCAGATTTAACCCGGATCAATCTGTCGCCGAAGCCATAATCACGACAAAACGGTGGAGGGTTTTGTCATAAACTGTCAGGCACAGCGTACCCCACCACTCGTGACCTTCGTCAAAATAGTCCGACCAGTCGGTCGTCCATTCATATGCCTCAAGTCCGTCTGTGCCGTTCGGGAAAAGAACGGCATTGACACGCACAAAATCCTTGCCGGTGTAACGGTTTTCATGCGGCGGATATAGAAAAGCCTTTCGATAGTTGAGCCTTCCGGGCTGATACGCGGAGGAAAACATTTCCTCGGTGGCAATGCTTTTGCCTGCGGCTTGATCGGGATTGCCTTTCCAATCCCCGCGCAATCTGTGGTAAGCGACCTTCAAAGCCTTACGGTGCGATTCATATCCGCCATTCCGTTGGTTCTCAACAATATAGTAATCCACAGCCAGATCGGGATACGCGGCTAACAACTGATAGATGGAATCTTTTGCCTGCTTCGGCGCTTTTTTCGGTTCAGTGGTAAGGCGGTCATAATCCGCTTCTTTCAATTGCCCGTTCAACAGTGCCAGACGTGCATACCGCCCGTACTCCAAATCGTTCAGAACGGAATAAGCACTCGTCGAGCCTGTGGCGCTGCCGAGGTTGTACTCCGCATATTGTTCCAGAATATACCGCCCCTTGGAATCTACGCCGACCGCACGGAAACTCCTGTTTTTCTGGTCGATCTCTACCACAAACAATTCCTGATAGCCGTCCGGCTTCGCGTCGAGTTGATTCTTCAGCTTTCTTCGACCCGATCCCGCCTTTGCCATGTCCCGTAATGCCTGTGTGTATGTAGGTTCAGCCTTAGGCGCTTTTCCGGAGAGCGTATCACGGACAATCGTATCGACGAGCGCCTGCCGGCTTTTGTAGCCGTAAGGAATCGCAACAATGGTGTACCACTTTCCGGGATAGTCCCAATGCTCCTGAAAATAATCCTCAACCGGATGACGGTCAAATACCTGCGCGGCATTCGGTCGTGTTTTCCGAATAATTGCCAAAGCTTCCTTGTGGATTTCCTCGCGGAATTCCGTCGCATATTTCAAATCCTGTTCACTGTAGTTCGGCATAATGATGTTCCTCCGCAAATTCCCGTGTGTCGGGATATTGTTCTTCACGCCGGCGCTCAATCAACCGGAATTTGTCAATCCACAATTCTTATGATCGAGCCGGGTCTTGGCTCTTCAATCAAACTATGATCGTCATGCTCCCTTGAATCGCTGATTTCAATGAAGCAAAGCTTATGTCTGTCATAATCCCAATGAGGTACGGCATACCAGAAGTTCATCAGGCGAATATGCTCTTTGACCTTGACCTCCCAACGATCCCGAGGAAAACCGTGCCTGAGGTTTCTGAGATAGCATTCAAAGCCCGGAAGCCGTGGATCCTCGATCGCGTTGTAATCGTAACACCGCCGTTCGATGTAAAACCACATTCCGTTTTCGGCGTGATCTCTGTAGTAACGCCATTTTTTTGAGTGATCGGCTTTGCCGACAAATCGGCAGATCATCTCAAACTGCCAGTATTTCAGATCGTCCTCGCTTTTTGCCTGATACACGACCTGATCCGGTTCGCCGCGTTCTCCTTCTGACATTACGGTGAGACCGTCGAGATAGTATCTAGAGAATACGTCGATATTTTCGCCAGCGCATTCCTTTGGAAGATGCGCGCGTATCCATTTTTCATCAAGCTTCAAATAATCGCCCCCTATAAACATGGAGAAGAAAGTGAAATGTGCAAATCTTTTTTCAGACTGTTTGCGCGGAATCCTTTATCGGTTATTCGGAGAAGCTGCCTTCGTCATTTCCATTCCTGTTTTCACCGTCAGAAACATTCTGATTGCCGCGTCATAATATAGTTTTTCCGCGTTGCGCATAGCTTGACTCAGGGTCATAGGCTTGCTGATAATACAATAAAGAGAATAAATGCCATAGTCCAGCACTTTATCGGCTCCGGCTCCGAGTGAACCGGATAGCCCGAGGCAGGGGATTCCGTATTGCTTCGCGTGCATTCCCACCCCCTGCATCACCTTTCCGCATACGCTCTGGCTGTCGGTGCAGCCCTCGCCCGTGATAACCAGATCAGCGTCACGCAGCTTTTGGTCAAAGCGAATCAATCGCAGGACCGTTTCAATTCCGGATTGCATATCCGCCTGTAAAAACACTTGTAAGGCAGCACCCAGTCCGCCTGCCGCGCCAGCGCCTTCAATTGCGTCACAGTCAATACTGCAGAGAGATTTGATCAGATCACGGTAATGCATCATTCCGGCTTCAAGCTGCTCGATGTCTTTGTCGGAAGCCCCTTTTTGCCTTGCGAATGTGCGCGCGGCGCCGTTCTCCCCGCAAAGAGGATTCCTGACGTCACACATGACTGTAAAACGGCAGTCTTTGATTCTGCTGTCCATACAGCCTGTATCAATTGCACTGACAGACGCAAGATCGGCTCCGACGCCTGAAAGTTCTTTGCCGTCCGCGGAAAGGAATTTTACCCCCAGCGCTTTCATACACCCCATGCCGCCGTCGTTCGTCGCAGAACCGCCGATGGCTACGGTAATGTCCCTGCATCCCTGATTCATCGCGTCGAGAATCAGTTCTCCTGTGCCAAAGGTTGTGGTGAATAACGGATTTCTTTGGTTATTTGGCACAAGCGTCAACCCCGACGCTGCCGACATTTCAATGATCGCCTGATTGCCGTCTATGATTCCATAGGCGGCTTTGATTTTTTTCATCAAAGGATCATGTACATGCGCCATACGAATTTTTCCTTCATTGGCGGAAACAATGGCGTCAACTGTCCCTTCCCCGCCGTCCGCGACAGGCATACCGACGCATTCGCAATCCGGGAAAACCTGCCTGGCGGCTTTTGTGAGCAGTTCGATGGTCTGACGGCTCGTCAGACTGCCTTTGAATGAGTCGGACGCAAATAGAAATTTCATAGGGATCACCTGCAATGGATTGATAGTATGATGATAACGTATAACGCGATTGGTATGATATCAATCGTTATGCGTAAACTGATCGCCGCTTCTGATACCGGACGGCGTATTCCTGCTATCCGACAGATACTTCACTTCGGTAAGATAGCCATTCTCATCATATGTATACACACATCTGGTAATATCCGTTTCGGCGCCGTCGATGACCAGCGTGTACGGTTCCAGTCCCGCCTCATCGGTTGAAAAATCCGCGCAGGTATTACCTGCCAGATAGTTCATGTAAAACAGCGG
>CAMJHU010000273.1 GCA_946405565.1 uncultured Clostridia bacterium | reverse complement strand
GTAATCCTCATTCTGCTCTACATACCGACTGTAAGCCATGCCTGCATAAATCAGAAAACGCATCGGCATATTCGGATTGAAGGTGGATTGCTGCTCATAAAAATGGACCGCATCCTCAATCAAAAATGACACATCGTTTTTCATGCTCATATATACAGCACTTTCGATGGTATTAAACTCTATCGCACTTGTGTCGGTGTAATGAGAACAGTTCATGGCGTTGTATAAGCTCAACGTCCATTCTTTGTGATCGGGATTTCCAAAGATAAACTTAAATAACCGATCTTTATATTCACGGTTTGCCGCCACTTGCCTCACCTCTCTGACATCCTCATTATATCATCTTCCGCAAATGCTGTCAAGGCGATGAAACGGATTTCCGCTCCGTCATAAAAAACTCTTTATTTTTTAAAAACCGTATGCTATAATGAAAGATATGATTCATTGATCGAAAGGAAGACCGACAGTATTATGGATTATCAGACGGAATCTCTCAAAAAGCACTATGAATGGAAGGGCAAGATAGAAGTTATCACCCGCTGCCCGATTGAAAACAGTCAGGACCTCTCGCTTGCTTATACGCCCGGTGTTGCCAAGCCCTGTCTGGAAATTCAACAGGACATCCGCAAAAGCTACGACCTCACCCGCCGCTCCAACCTCGTTGCCGTCATCACCGACGGTTCCGCCGTTCTTGGTCTGGGCAATATCGGTCCGGAAGCCGGTATGCCGGTCATGGAAGGCAAATGCGCGCTTTTCAAGCGCTTCGGTGATGTGGACGCTATTCCACTCTGTATCCGTTCCAATGATGTGGATACGATTGTAAACACGGTTGCCATGATTGCCGGCAGCTTCGGCGGCATTAATCTGGAAGACATCTCCGCCCCTCGCTGCTTTGAAATCGAGCGCAGGCTAAAGGAAATCTGCGACATTCCTGTTTTCCACGACGACCAGCACGGCACCGCCGTCTGCTGTGCCGCTGCCATCATCAACGCCTGTCGCCTTACCGGACGCAGTCTTTCCGACCTGAGAATGGTTGTCAACGGTGCCGGCGCCGCCGCTATCGCCGTCACCAAGCTGCTTTTCCGCATCGGCATTCAGGATGTCGTCATGTGCAACAGCAAGGGGATTATCTGTGAAGGAGACAACCGTCTCAACAGTGAGCAGGCATATATGGCAACCATCACCAATCGTGAACATCTTACAGGCACACTTGCCGACGCCGTAAAAGGAAGAGACGTGTTCTTCGGACTTTCCGCCCCCCATGTCCTTACGCCTGACATGGTGCACACCATGAACCCTGAACCTATGATCTTTGCCATGGCCAATCCCGTGCCGGAGATTATGCCTGATGAAGCGAAAGCAGCAGGCGCTTCCGTCGTGGGAACAGGTCGCAGCGACTTTCCCAATCAAATCAACAATGTGCTGGCTTTCCCCGGCATCTTCCGGGGAGCACTTGACGTCAGAGCCTCACAGATCAACGAGGAAATGAAAATTGCCGCCGCCTACGCCATCGCCAATATCATTACCGATGATGAATTGACTGCCGACTACATTATTCCCAGCGCCCTCGATGAACGTGTGGTCAAATGTGTCTCCGCCGCTGTCGCCCAGGCAGCTCGCCAAACCGGTACGGCACAAAGCTGATATTCGCTTCAGGCAAAGCCATTTACAAAATCTTTATGGAAACAACCACCGATTTTTGTTGACAGATTCAAGAATTTGTTGTATACTATAAAGAGAGTTTTTGGTTGTTTTTCTCTTATGAAAAACAACCGATTTGTTTGGGGACGATTTATCACTATGCTATCAGGAAAGGAGTGCTTTTTGACGTGGACATTAAAAAATTCGCGGCGGCTGCCATCGCGGCGGCTATGGTCGGAACGGTCTCACTCACAACGGCGCCTGCCTTGCTTAATCAGTATCTGCTCACTGCTTCCGCTGCCAGCCTGCAGATGTCGTCGTCGGGCGATGAAGTCAAGCAGCTTCAGCAATATCTCATCCGCCTCAATTACCTGAAAAGCGGTTCCGATACGGGAACATTTGATGACGCCACGGAAGGCGCAGTCAAAAATCTTCAGAAAGATTACGGACTGAAATCTGACGGCATCGCCGGCAACAGCACCATCAGTCTCGTCAATGGTTTGATTAAGGGAAATGCGCAGGTGCTTCAGGTCGAGGCTTCCAATGTCAACGTAAGAGCCAGAGCCAATACCACTGGCAAAAAAATCACTTCTGTCGATAAGGGGCAGAAGCTCACCTATGAATCTTATGAGGAAAACGGCGGCGTTAAATGGTATAAAGTCTGGATTAACGGCACTCAAGGCTTTATCTGCGGCAAGTATGCTGTTTCGATGAGTCTCTCTCCTGTTTCCGAAACCGTGGAATCACCCGCCGCTACACCCACGGCTTCTACCGTTACGTCTTCCTCTGCCGGAAAGAACGTGCGGGTTACCGGTACCTATCTCTTCGTGCGTTCCTCTGCCAGCACTTCCTCCGCCAAATTGACTACCGTCTATCAGGGGCAGGCTTTCCATTACACCAAAACCAAAAAAGCGGGCGGCGTCACCTGGTATTTCATTAAGGTCAATGAAAACACCAGCGGATGGGTCATGGGGTCTTTTGTCAAAGAACTCGACGATTCCGACGTAAGCGGCACCCTCAAAGTGACCGGCGAAGTGCTTAACGTCCGTGCGGACGCGGATCTTGATGCCCAGAAAATCACAACGCTCAAAAAAGGTCAGACCTTCCTGTATTCCAATATCAAAAATGTGGACGGCATCAACTGGTATTATATTCAGGTCAATTCCTCCACGCAGGGTTGGGTGCTTGGCACCTTCGTCAGTCTCTCCCAGACGTCGGCTACCGCCACGGAAACGGGTTCTATCAAGGTGACGGGTACCATCCTCAATGTGCGCACCAGCCCCTCTGCTTCCGCCAAAAAGCTCACCACACTCAAACTCGGACAAACTTTCACATATTCCGATGTGAAGACCGTCAAAGATGTGAAGTGGTATTACATCCGGGTCAATGCCAACCTGAGTGGCTGGGTCATGGGTACCTATGCGTATCCCACTCCCAATACGCCCGCCTCACCCGCAACCACCACGTCGGTTGTCACCACTACCGAAGAACCTACTACCACAACGACTGCTCCTGTGGCTAAAACCGGTACACTGAAAGTAAACGGCACGCTGGTGAATGTCCGCAGCGGCGCAAGCATGAACGATTCCATTATCACCACCGTCAAGAAAGACGAAAATTATAATTATACGGACTATCAGGATGGCTGGTATTTTATCCGTGTATCTTCCACGCAGAGCGGTTGGATTCTCGGCGATCATGTCGAAGCCACTCCCAATTCCGATGCTACGGTTACGGATAACGGCAGCACCGTCACCACAGTGATTTCCGTTAAGGACGGCGGCAGACTCAGAGTGACCGCCAATCACGTCAATGTGCGTGCCGACGCGGGTACAAGCTTCGCCAGAGTGGGTGAGGTCAGTCAGGGTGATTCCTTTATTTACACCGAAATCCTTAACAGCTGGTATCATATTCAGCTTTCCGAACGGCTGACCGGCTGGATCAACGGCGATTATGTGGAAGCCACGCCGAATGCCACTTCTACGACCACGACCGTGACGACGACCACCACCACCACGCATACGGCAGGCGGTAATGGTTCCACAGAGGCACCGACACAGAATACTTCCACCACACAGTCCACAGAGCCGACCCAGACCACGACCACCCACAAGCGGGAGGGCGGTACACTTGTGATTATCTCCAGCACCGCCAATGTGCGCGCCGGTACCAACCAATCGAGTGCAAAGCTTGCTACGGTAAAGAAGAATGAATCGTTCACCTACACCGACAAAGTGGACGGCTGGTATTATATACAATACACTGCCTCACAAAGCGGATGGGTTTTAGGTGATCTGGTGAAAG
>CAMJHU010000272.1 GCA_946405565.1 uncultured Clostridia bacterium | reverse complement strand
GACCAAGCATAACGAGGTCGCTCCCTCCCAGCACGAGCTGGCGCCGATCTTCTCCACCTCCAATATCGCCACCGACCACAATGAACTGACCATGGAGGTCATGAAGAAGACCGCCGAGAAGCACGGTCTGGTCTGTCTGCTGCATGAAAAGCCCTTCGCGGGCGTCAACGGCTCCGGCAAGCACAACAACTGGTCGATTGGCACCAATACCGGCGAAAACCTTCTTGACCCCGGCAAGAATCCCGAAGACAATCTCCAGTTCCAGCTCTTCCTCGCCGCCGTCGTGAAAGCCGTGCATGAATATCAGGATTTGCTGCGCATCACCGTCGCTTCAGCGGGCAATGACCATCGGCTCGGTGCGAACGAGGCGCCGCCCGCCATCATCTCCATGTATCTGGGCGACGATCTGGGCGCGTTGGTTGATGCGATCATTGACGGCAGGGAATACAAGAGCGTCGGCAAATCCGATATGCTCACCGGCGTGGATGTGCTGCCTGACTTCAAGAAGGACACCTCCGACCGCAATCGCACCTCTCCCTTTGCCTTCACGGGCAACAAATTTGAATTCCGCGCGCTGGGTTCTTCCCTGAATATCGGCTGCCCGAACTATATGCTCAACACCATGGTGGCTGAAGAACTCGGTCAGTTCTATGACGTACTGAAGGACGCGGAGAATTTTGAAAAAGCCGTGAAAGACCTTGTCAGAAAGGTATTTACCGAGCATAAAGCCATCATCTTCAACGGGGACAACTATTCCGCTGAATGGGTGGAAGAGGCTGCACGCCGCGGACTCTGCAATTTCCGTTCGCTCCCCGAAGCCATGGCACATTACATCGACCAAAAGAACATTGACCTTTTCGTAAAGAACGGTATTGTCTCCGAAGCGGAAATCCGCGCCCGCTATGAGATCGAGCTGGAGCATTACGTCAAGCAGCTCCACATTGAGGCGCTGACCATGATCGACATGGCGCAGAAGAGCATCACGCCGTCAGTCAGCAGTTTTGTCGGCAGGCTCACCGAAACTGCCCTCGCCAAGAGGACACTGAGTGAATCCATCTCGGTCTATGCGGAAACATCGCTTGTGGAAGAACTGTCCGGTATTCTTGAGCAATTTGTCAAAAAGACAGCCGAGCTTGAAAAAGCTGTCGATGACGCAAAGAATGTCGGCGGAGACAATCTCGCACAGGCCACCTATTACAGAGAAGTTGTCTTCACGCTGATGGGTGAGCTGCGCGAACTGGGCGACGCGATGGAGCGCAAGACCTCCGCGCAGTACTGGCCCTATCCTTCTTATGGCGAGATCCTTTTCGGCGTGTGATGGGCGCAGGTTCCTAAGGTGTATGACAATTGTGTGAAAATCGGCAGATACCTCATGCTTGGAATCTGTAGGATTCGAGCGGGTATCTGCCGTTTTATACTTTATTATCTTTGAGGAGTGATTTATTATGAACGAAGCTGTACGGGAGTATGTCACACAGACGACTTCAGAGCAACTGTTCGCCGTGTGGTTCCTGATCGGAGCCGCGCTGGTATTCTGGATGCAGGCGGGCTTTGCCATGGTGGAGGCGGGCTTTACCCGCGCCAAGAACACAGGCAATATCATTATGAAAAACCTGATGGATTTCTGTATCGGCACCGTGGTCTTTATTCTGATCGGTTTTGGTCTTTTGATGGGTGAAGACCTTGTCGGATTCATCGGCAAGCCGGGATTTGACATCTTCACGTCCTACGCGAATTTTGATTTTTCAAACTTCGTCTTTAATCTGGTATTCTGCGCCACCACCGCCACGATTGTTTCGGGCGCAATGGCAGAACGCACCAAGTTCCTTTCCTATTGTATTTACTCGGGCGTGATTTCCGCGCTGATCTACCCCATCGAAGCCCACTGGATCTGGGGCGGCGGCTGGCTGAGCAGGCTCGGCTTCCACGACTTTGCCGGTTCCTGCGCCATTCACATGGTCGGCGGTATCTCCGCTCTCATCGGCGCGAAGATTCTCGGAGCGCGCATCGGCAAATTCAACAGGGACGCGCAGGGCAATGTCACCAAGGTCAATGCCTTCCCGGGTCATAATATCGCGCTCGGCGCGCTGGGTGTGTTCATCCTCTGGCTCGGCTGGTACGGCTTCAATGGCGCTGCCGCCACGTCGGTGGAGCAGCTGGGTTCGATCTTCCTGACCACCACGATCGCCCCTGCCATTGCCACTGTCACCTGTATGGTGTTCACATGGCTCAAGTACGGCAAGCCTGACGTGAGTATGTGCCTGAACGCATCCCTTGCGGGTCTGGTCGGTATTACGGCTCCCTGCGACGTGACCGACGCTTTCGGCGCAATCGCCATCGGCATTGTTTCCGGTCTGCTGGTGGTATTCGGCGTGTGGCTGCTTGACTACAAGCTGAGAATTGACGATCCTGTCGGCGCGGTAGCGGTTCACATGATGAACGGTATTTGGGGAACGCTCTCGGTCGGTCTATTTGCCACAGATTCCGCTCCCGGTTATTCCATTGCCGACGCAAGCGGTCACAAGCTGGTAGGTCTTTTCTACGGCGGCGGTTTTAAACTGATGGGCTTGCAATTGCTGGGATTTGTTTCCGTTGCTTCATGGACAGTAGTGACCATCACCGCCACCTTTCTGGTGATTCGCAAGCTGGTGGGTCTGCGGGTTTCCCGCGAGGAAGAAGTTCTGGGTCTTGACGAAACAGAGCACGGAATGCCATCGGCATACGCGGGATTCGCCATGACGCCCGAATATGTGGAGGAAGGCGAGGCGCCGGTTGTCGTGAGCGGCGATGTTCCCGCCGCCGAAGCGGTGACAGTGAGCAAGGTTCCATCCTTTGTGGAGGAAGGCAGACCCAAGATCACCAAAATCGAGATCGTCTGCAAGGAATCCCGTCTGGAGCCTCTGAAGAACGCCATGATGGGTATCGGCATCACCGGTATGACGGTTTCCCATGTTCTCGGCTGTGGTGCGCAGAAGGGCAAGCCGGAATACTACCGCGGCGTTCAGATCGAAGCGAGCCTTCTTCCCAAGGTGCAGGTTGACATCGTGGTCTGTGCCGTTCCGGTTGCTTCCGTCATTGAAACCGCCAAGAAGGTTCTCTACACCGGACACATCGGGGACGGCAAGATTTTCGTCTATGATGTGGAAGACGTTGTCAAGGTTCGCACAGGAGAAACCGGATACGACGCCATGCAGGATGTGGAGTAACGCAAAAAGTAACCGGACACCGTTGCGACGGTGCGAATCAGACTATATCACAATTGACATCCAAGCATAAAACGAGGCTCCCCGCTGCCGATGATGGCAGTGTGGGAGCCTTATTCTATGATTCCTCCCCTGATCACGGAGGGTGAACTGGAACCGGAATCGACAATTTCTGTCAAATACATCACTATCAAAAAAACTGCGGACGTTTTCATGCGAAACGTCCGCAGTCATTTTTCATTGCGTTTTTCACGGTTGCATTTCACAACACGGTGTGAGACTTACACTTCCAGTTCTCTTCTCTTGCGAACCGTCAGCAGGCAGCTCGTGCAGAGGGCAGTGGCAGCCAGCATCGCGACAGGAACCACATCGCCTTCACCTGTGGGAGGATTGGCGTAGAGGACTTCACCGGTAGAAGCAACGCCTCTCTTCTGACCTTTGGGGGTCAGTACCAGCACATAAGGGCTGAAACTGTTGCTGGCAAACACAACATAAAACGATCTCCAACCGATCTTGCGGATTCGCTTCGCTTTACCGTTGACCATATGATAAAGATAGACGTTATACCCCTCTGTGCTGTAACCTTTGGGCATATCCAGTTTCACAACTATATTCTTGCCGTCAATCAACTGATAGGGCTCCGGGATATAGACATCATAAAGGAAAGCCTCTTCTACATCTGTGACGCCGCATAGATTAAACAGATATTTCACATCGCCTTGCGTATAGTGACCATTACCGTCACGAGGAACATATTTGACACCAACGATGCAGCCATT
>CAMJHU010000271.1 GCA_946405565.1 uncultured Clostridia bacterium | reverse complement strand
TCAAGGGCGAGTAGCCCTTGCAGGGGCTGGGGCAGCGCCCCAGAAGGCAAGGGCAACGCCCTTGCCGGGCGAGACGAGCCAATATCCGCGACGGGGTCGGGCGAATACGGAAAAGGAACCCTATCCGAATATACCAACCCCGTATTTAATGAATAATGAATAGTGAATAGTGAATAGTGAATAGTGAATGGTGAATAATGAATAGTGACGGAGGAATACATATGACCACCCAACAGGGAATCCTGTTTGACTTCAACGGAACGCTGTTTTTCGACACGGCATTTCATGAAACAGCGTGGCGGCAATACGCGTGGAAACTCTGCGGACGGGAAGTGAGCGACGAGGAATTCCGCGCCTATGTACACGGACGCACCAACCGCGAGATTCTGGCGCATTTCGTGGGAGAAGAGGCGCTGACCCCGGAAGCGGTGGAACGTCACGGGGAAGCCAAGGAAGCGATATACCGCGAATTGTGTCTGTGGCATCCGGAAGAATTCTGTCTGGCGCCGGGCGCGGCGGACTATCTGAACGCCTGCCGGCAGAAGGGCGTACCGATCGCCATTGCGACTTCCTCCGGACGGAGCAATGTGGATTTTTACATCGGGCATCTCGGGCTGCTGCGCTGGTTCGACGAACATACCATCGTATATAATGACGGTACCATACCCAGCAAGCCCGCGCCGGATATCTATCTGCGGGCAGCGGAAAGACTGGGACTGCCGACGGCGGCGTGTACGGTGTTTGAGGACATGCCGCTGGGGATCGCCGCCGCGCGGAACGCGGGAGCGGGACGCGTTGTGGCGGTAGCCTCCGCGATGGCTCCCGACGCGCTGCGGGCGCTCGAAGGCGTGGACGCCGTTATCTCCGATTACCGAGAATTGCTGTCATTTTTATAATCTTTTTTTACGGTCTTCCATTCCCTCATCTTTCCCCAAAGCAAGCATAAAAAAGCAAAATCCGCCCATACTAAACCATATCACAATTCCAAGAAAGGTTGTATGGTGATGGAGAGATTGCAGCGGGGAACCTTCCGGTTTCAGGCGGTGCCGACGATTCTGGGTCACGCGGGCATCGCGGGCAAGAAGGAAGGCGAAGGACCTCTGGCGGGATATTTTGACAAGATTCACGAGGATCCGATGATGGAGCAGACCTCGTGGGAAAAAGCCGAAAGCTCGCTCCAGCAGGAAGTGGTGGGCATTGCGCTGGATAAGGCAGCCCTCCCGCCGACCGGGGTGGACGTGATGTTTTCGGGCGATCTGCTCAACCAGTGCATTGCCTCCACCTTCGGACTGCGGAGCCTTGGCATTCCGCACATGGGGGTGTACGGTGCCTGCTCCACGATGGTGGAGGCGCTCATCAACGCGGCGGTATTTGTGGAATGCGGCGCGGCGAATGTGTGCGCGGCGGTGACGTCGTCCCATTTCTGCTCGTCGGAGCGGCAGTTCCGCACGCCGCTGGGCTATGGCGGACAGCGTTCCCCGTCGGCGCAGTGGACGGTGACGGGCGCGGGCGCGGCGATTGTGGGAAAAGGCGGGCGCATTGCCGTCAGCGCCGCCTGCGTGGGCATCATCGACGACCTCGGCATCAAGGACCCCTGCAACATGGGCGCGGCGATGGCGCCTGCCGCCGCTGACACCATCCGGCGGTACCTCACCGACACCGGCACCTCTCCGGGCGATTATGACATGATTCTGACAGGCGATCTGGGATTTGTGGGAAGTGATCTGCTGCGCCAGCTGCTGGCGCGCGACGGGATTGATCTGGGCGACCGGCATCAGGACGCCGGCATGATGATTTTTGACCGTGAGGCGCAGGACGTTCACGCCGGCGGTTCGGGGTGCGGCTGTATCGGGAGCGTGCTGTGTTCGCATATCATGCAGCGTATGGAAGAGGGCGCCCTGAAAAGAATACTGGCGATTGCGACGGGGGCGCTGATGTCTACGACAAGCGCGTGGCAGGGAGAAACCATCCCCGGCGTGGCGCATCTGGTGGAACTCAACGCGTAAAAAAATATACAAAAACGCACAAAAAAACGCGGAGCGCCTGTCAGCGCTTCGCGTTTTTTGTCTCAAAATGAATTTCGCCGCTGTTCCGCCTGATTCCATCTTGACAGAACCAAATGTGTATGTTACAATCATAAAGGTAAAAGTGTGCCAGAAAACAGTACCAATTGTGAGTGTGATATCATGGGTATTTCCAATGTCTTTTCGCTGGTTTGCGGCATGGTGATGTTTCTGTTCGGTATGTCTTTGATGGGCGATGGACTCAAGCGGACGGCAGGCGGTAAGTTCGAGCTTTTGCTGGCAAGACTGACGGATACGCCTGTCAAGGGTGTGCTGTTGGGCACGGGTGTGACTGCCATCATTCAGTCCTCTTCGGCGACGTCGGTCATGGCGGTCGGCTTTGTCAATTCGGGTATGATGAAATTCCGCCAGTCCATACCGATCGTTCTCGGCGCCATTCTCGGCACCAGCATCACCGGCTGGATCATCTGCCTTTCGGAGCTGGGCGGCGGCGACGGCTGGGTGCAGCTGCTTTCGAGCGCCACCATTACGGGCATTGTCGCACTGGGCAGCATTCTGGTGCGGAAATTTGCCGAGGGCTACGATTACGTGGCGGATATTATGATGGGATTCGTGGTGCTGATGGTGGGCATCAGTTCCATGAGCGGCGCCGTGGCGCCGCTGCAGCAGAGCGAAGCCTTTATCCATATGCTGACCCTGTTTTCCGATCCGCTGATCGGTATTCTGGTAGGCGCGCTGTTTACGGCGGTGCTGCAAAGCGCGTCGGCGGCTGTGGGTATCCTGCAGGCGCTGACCGTGACGGGCGCGATTGATTTTTCCACCGCGCTGCCGATTATTCTGGGCATCTCCATCGGCGCGGCGGGACCGGTGCTGCTGTCGGCGATCAGTGCCAATGTCAACGGCAAACGCACGTCATTTGTCTATCTCTTTATCTCGGTGCTGGGAGTACTGCTCTGCGGCGGGGTATTTTATGCGCTCAACCTGTTTCTCTCGTTTCCGGTGATGGGCATGACCATGTCGGCGGTGTCCGTGGCAGCCGTGAATACGCTGTTCCGTCTGCTGAATGTGGTGGTGCTCTATCCCTTCATCGGACTCATTGACCACATGACCTGTCTGTGGATTAAGGATAAAACCGCCGCGAATGAATCGCCTGACGACGCGATGGAACCCATCGCGCTGGACGAGCGTTTTCTGAATTATCCCGCGCTGGCACTGGCGCAGGTACAGCGGGCGGTTTACGATATGGCGCACGCCGTACATAAAAGCGTGATTCTGAGCTTTTCGGTGATGGACGATTTTACCGAGGAGCAGTTTGCCAAGGTTGCCAAATGTGAAAAGCTGGCGGACCATTATGAGGACAGCATCGGCACCTATCTGATGAAGCTCTCCAAGATTGAGCTGACCAAGGAACAGAGTGCCGACGTCTTCAAATATCTTCATACATTGTCTTATTTCGAGCGCATTACCGACCAAGCGATGATTGTCGCTTATACTGCCAAAGAGAAGTACGACAAGGACATCACCTATTCCGCCGACGCGCAGCGGGAACTTGACGCGCTTCAGGGCGCTGTGTCGGAGATTGTGCGCATTACGGTGGACGATTTCATCAGCAACCGCTGGCAGGTGGACGGCAGGGTGTCGGCGCTTTCGATGGTGATCCGCGCGATGTGCGACAAGGCGGAGCTGCACCATGTGGAACGCCTTCAGGCGGGTTCGTGTACGCTGGTACAGGGTACCGGATTCAATGAACTGCTGACCGACTTTGAGCGTATTGCCAGCCATTGCACGAAGGTCGTGCTGGCGATGGTGGAAGCGCACGACGTGAGCTACAATATCCATGTGGACAACCTCAGTCTTGACCTCAAAGACAGCGATACTGCCAGACAGCTCGAAGAATACCGCGCGAAGTATAGTGTTTAGGAACTATGCAGAATTTAATCAGTCATTTTCTGCTTAAAAATACAGGTTGCT
>CAMJHU010000270.1 GCA_946405565.1 uncultured Clostridia bacterium | reverse complement strand
CTTCCGCCACTCTTCCGGAATACCTTCCCAGCCGTACAGCAGCCCCGCCAGCGCGCCTGCCACGCAGGCGGCAGTGTCGGTATCATCCCCGAAATTGACCGCCTTCAGCACACAGTCGCGGTAATTGTCGGTATTCATCAGGCACCACAGCGCACATTCCAGTGTTGCCACCACATAGCCGACACTTCGGATTTCCTCTTCCGGCAGGGCAAAAAAGCGCTCATCCGTCACGCGGGCATAATGCTCCGCCAGTTCGTGCTGCATACGGGCGTCGCAGCGGGTGCGATAATGGGTGCACGCCGCCGCCATTCCCTGTGCCACCGCATCCTTGGAGGGATTTGCCAGCAGCGCCAGCGCCACGCCGGTAAAAAGTCCGCAGCCCACCAGCGACCGCCGATGCGCATGGGTCAGACGGGAAAGATAATGCGCCAGCGTCATGGCATCGTCAAATGGCAAGCCCTTCGCGTCGGCATAGAGCGCCGCCGGCAGTATGCGCATGAGCGAACCGTTGCCGTTGCTGCGCTCACTCTCGCCGCCGCAATGCAGCGGTTCACAGCCGCGTTTGTAATTGTGCAGGGCGGTCCATGTGGTGGTGCCGATATCGAAGCACTCGCCGTAAGGGGTATAGGCGCCTTCCTCCTTCCAGCGCAGGAACGCGTCCATCACCGCGTCATAATCCACGGGGTCATCCAGCCTATCGAGCGTGCAAAGAATCATGGAGGTATCATCCGACCATGTTCCCGCGGGCTGACTGTATGTACCGCGTCCCACCATATCCACCGCCGGATGCGCCCGCATTTCCGTCCGGCTTTTAAATTCGTAGGGTACGCCCACCGCGTCCCCGATCGCGGCGCCGAACACCGCCGCGCGTGCTTTTTGCACCGTGATATTCATCAATATCTCCTCCGATTTTCAGAAAAGCCGATATACCCTATACAAACGTCATCCCGTATAGACTTCCGGCTTACAGTTGTTCTTGATAATCTGCCACTCGGCGTTTTCTTCCAGTGCCTCGCGCCCGAATTCGGCAAAGATAGCGCGAATGCGTGCGGCTTCACTGTCCGACACGGCTTCACTGTCCGACTCGTCTTTGCTGCCCAACACGGCTTCGCACGCCTGCACCGCAAGCTGTGCCAGAGACGCGCCATAATGATAACGGGTCACAATATCTTCATCCGCCTTAAACGTCATATCCGCCGTCACCGCAAGCATGAAAATATTGCAAAGCGTAATCAAAAACAGCCATACTTTTTCTCCAATGACAAACGACCAGCTGCCCAGCGGCAGTATAAAGGAAAAACCAGTCATCACCATGCTCACCGTTACTAGCACCACCACGAACCACGCGATCAGGCATCCCTGCTGTTTCTTATGATCCTTTCGCAATGACTGACAGAATTCCCCGATGCGTTTGTGATAAAACTTTAGCTGTCCGCCTGCTTCCAGCATATCATACCGCTCGTCCTTATGCTTGGAAACCGACTTCCCCAGCCATTCCCGCGTGAGGATGTCATACGGCGGATCATAGTCCGATATTTTTTTCCACGCAAGAAGTTTCTTCATCGTTTTATCCTCCGAATCCGTCTTCTTCTCGTATTGATCCAGCCATTCGCCCAGGAAAATTGCGTGGAACGCACGGATCGCCCACCGCATATCGCTCTGATACTTGACCGAATAGGCATCTCCCACAGACACATTATATCCTACTCCATACCAATAGGTCTGCACACGCATACCTTCCGCCAGCACACGGAAAAACAGATAGTCGTTGTGGGCGTTGGTCCGCTTGGTCATAAACCAATACAAACCAAACGCCGCTGCCATCAGTACGCCAAAAACCACCATCCACCAACGGCACAGTTCCAGATCGGCATAGAGGGCGCAGGCAATCAGCCCCGCGCAGGATAGTCCCAGCAGGATTATAAACCATCTTTTCTGCTTGGTCTGCCCACCCATGGACGTCACATCATAATAAATCTGCCGTAACACGGTATTTTTGACATATCCGGGCAGACCATTACACGCTTCATCGGAATGTTGATCCAACAAATCATACACATTGTCGTTCCATTTCCCGATGCTGGGGCTGAGTTTGACAACTCTGTCGTTAAAACTCCTGATATGTGCCGCTTCTTCTTCAAAATCCTTACGCTTTTGTTTATATCGCACCTGCTCCGGTTCACGGTCCACATGATAGGTGTCACGGTCAAACCAGGTGTTCTCGGTATCGGACGCAATCCGCTCCAATAAATGCGGATAAATCTCCCGCACCTGATAATCAATGGATTCCGGCGTTTCCCCAATCGGCAGCACAATCTGATATACCGGACAGTTTTGGGGAAAGTTAAGTACCGCGTTTTCTGTGCGGTCGGGCGACTTTGCTTCATCATATTCGCTGCTGAGCAGGCGGCAAACCGTCTCGCCGCAGGAACTCTTTATCACTCCGTCCCACGCGGCAATTGTCAGCCAGCAGTATTTCTTGATTTCCCGTAAATCTTCCGTCACAACCTTATCCACCTGTGCGCCGCTGTAAGCACCCTTCAGTTGTTCCCAAATCCATTCGGTCAGATCACGATCCTTTTCCGTGTCCGCTTTCTTGTTATTTTCCCCGCACGGCTTCCACACCATGACAATCAGCCGCGGACGCGCCATCGCGCTGTCATCTGATGAGTTTGATTGCTTTTTGGTTTGACTGATCCCGGCATCGCCGAAGCATTTCTTCAATCGTTCAACAATATATGTAATGCTTTTTTGCAACCGCTGCTGCAACTCACCGTCAGGCACCAACGCACCCTCCTGTACCACCAGTCCCACGGTGATGGGTACACAGAAATTGATATTCTGCCATTCTTTGTTCGGATAATACCGAGCGGCTATTTTCTTATAAGGGGTTTTAGCCATATTACTTTCCTCCCGCATAAAAGTCTCTTATTGGATGATAGCACATTTTTTATAATAATGCAATATATTCTTAGATGTTTTTAGGGAATTTGTTTTATTTTTTTGTCAAAAGGAACGATTTTATAATTGACATTTCACTGATACATGATACAATAATACAGAAAAGAACTCATCGGAAGGGAGTTGCTCACACATGAAGCACCCTATCGAAAAAAAAATCAGCGGCGTCATGGTCATTCTCGCATTATTGAGCATGACGTTTCTGACGGGATTCACCTTCGCATTCCCCGCCAGGGGACGGGTTGTCACCGAACTGGGGCAGACTGTATCCTCCGACCCGTCGGATTATCTGATGGGTCCGTCTTTCATGATCCGCGGTGCGCAGGTGGATGTGAGCGGCGTGGACGGCAACAAGGCGGGCGTGTATCCCGCGACGGTCAGATGGGGATTTTTTACCTATACCGTGGAGGTTGAGGTGAAGGACACCACGCCTCCGCTCATTACCCCCGACGGCGTCTATCACTATTACGCGGTCGGGCGGACATATGTACCGACCGACTTCGTAACGGACATCACCGACTGCTCCCGTATCACGTCCTGTACCGTCGATATCGGCGGCGTTTCCTATGAAACCGTGACCTTTGAAGAAGAAGGTCAGCGGGAAGCGACCGTTCGGACTACGGATGAATGGGGCAACGAAAGCCGTCAGCAGGTCACTTTTACGGTTGACGAAGCACCATGGATTATCGGTGCGTTCGACCGGCATATCGCGCAGGGCTCGGATTTTGACGTGGAAGCAGTTGCCGCCGCCGACCGTCGGGACGGCGTGCTGACCGACCGTCTGGAAGTCCAGCCGGGTCTGTTTGACACGGGGACTGTGGGAGATTATCCCGTCACCTATATCGTGCGGGACAATTTCGGGCTGGAAACCGTCAAGACGGTCACACTTTCCGTCGTACCCCGCCGCGAGCTGAGCGGTTATAACGATGATCTTTCACTCTCGGAAACCGAGAAACAGATTCTTTGCGACACGGGATATTTTACCTACCAACCACTCCTGGGGATTATCATTTTCATCATCCGCTTCATGGACTATCGACCAGCG
>CAMJHU010000269.1 GCA_946405565.1 uncultured Clostridia bacterium | reverse complement strand
CTTCGTGCGGCGTCATTCTCGCGCTGCTGCTGCTGTGAATCCAGCGGAATCACTCAAACAGAAAGGACAGATAGTCGGCATGGATGTGGATCTGATTTTCAGAATTGCCGCCATCGGCATTATTGTGGCAGTACTCAATCAGGTATTGATCCGCGCAGGGCGTGAGGAACAGGCAATGATGACGACATTGGCGGGGATTATTGTGGTACTGATGATGATGATATCCGAAATCAGTATCCTGTTTGAGACCGTCAAAACCACCTTTGGTTTGTAATACCGGCAGGAGGAAAGCGGGAAATGAATCTGCTGTCATTCGCGGGTATGGGTATCGTCATGTGCCTGTTGATTGTCACATTAGGGCAATGCAAACCGGAATTGGCACTGACACTCTGCCTAGTCTGCGGCGTGGTACTGTCACTGTATTTACTGTCAGCCGCGCTGCCGCTTTTGGAAGAAATGCGAGCGCTTTCAGAGCTCGGCGGCATAGAAAGCCGCTTTTTTGAGATTGTTTTGAAATCCGTAGGGATTTGTCTGGCGGTACAGGCGGCGGCAGATGTTTGCCGCGATGCGGGACAAACCGCGCTGGCGGGAAAGATGGAATTGGGCGGACGAGTAGCGCTGCTCCTGACAGCGTTTCCTCTGTTTCGTGAAATGCTGTCGCTTGCCACACAAATGATCGGAGCGTAATGCTTATGAAAAAAAAGATCACTTTACTGCTTTTGTGTCTGCCGCTGATGATTTCGATGACAGACTGTATGGTATATGCCTCAAGTGTGTCAGAATCTTCTTCTCCCGTGGTTTCATATGATTATGAGGCACAGATGGAAGCCAGCGGCGCGACGGAGCTGTGGAACGAGCTTCCGTCAGAAACGCAGAAAGACTTGCAGCGGCTGGGCATAGAAGGCGTCACATCTGACGCCCTGTCTTCGCTGAAGGCAGAAGAAGTGATGAACACCCTGCTATCTGTCACGCAAAGAGAATTGCGTACACCGTTGACATCCCTTGGATTGCTTTTGGCGTTGCTGCTGCTGGCGTCTTTTTTCAAAGGGGGAGAGGACACGCTGGATTCGCCGTTGGCGCCGACGGTCGGCTCCGTGATGGCGATGGCAGTGGGCGTGACGTTTGGCGCGCCGGTTTTTGCGTTGATCGGGCAGATCGGGCAGGCTTCTCAGACGGCGTGTTCCTTTACGGAAGCGTATGGAGTGGTTCTCATTGGGGTTTTACTGGCTAACGGTCAGGCAGTCATGGCGGCAAGCTGCCGTTCTGTTCTGTTTGGCGCGGTAGAGGTGTGTGCCATTTGTGTGCGGGAACTGATACTCCCGTTGCTGCAAATCTTTCTTGCCCTGTCGTGCGTCTCCTCCTTTTCCGAAACCATCCGGATAGACGCAATGGTGCGTTTCTTTGAAAAAAACGCCAAATGGATACTGAGTTTTCTGGCGGTCACACTGACTGCCGTGCTGAGTCTGAGCGGCGCCATTGCCGCGTCGGCGGACAATCTGGCTGCCCGTACGGCACGGTTTGTGATTGCGGGAAGCGTGCCGGTCGTAGGCGGCGCCGTGGGCGACGCTTATCTGACCATTCAGACCGGTATGTCGCTTGTACGCGGTTCGGTGGGCGCGTTCGGTATTATCGCGGTAGGATGTGTGTATCTGCCGCTGATGATCCGGACGATACTATGGCGTATGGTCATCGATGTCGGTCTCGCGATATGTGAAGTTCTTGAGCTTCACACGGTTGACAAGCTGATGAAATCCCTTTCCGCGGTGCTGTCACTGATGCTGGGCGTCATGATCTTTTCGCTTTTTCTGCTGACACTGGGCAGTATTCTGGCGGTTATGCAAAAAAGCGTATAGAAACAGGAAGGGGGGAAATATGATGTGGGAAGAAATACGTCAATGGACAATGACCGTATGCGTCGCCTGCGTATGGGGCGCCCTGTTTATGATGCTGTTTCCCAAAAGCAGCACCGCCAAACTGCTGCGCATGATCGTATCCATGATGATTCTGTGTGTGATCTGTCAGCCTCTGCGCCACGCGGGACAATGGCTCCAAGCGCTCAGCCAATCCTCCTTTTCGCTGGCTTCTTATGAAAATCCGGCGCTGGAAAATGAAGTGGAGAGCAATGCCAGCCGTATCTATGCGGCTTATCTGGAGGAGAATCTCCGCCGCGTGCTGGACGACAGCCATATTTCTTATCAGCGAATGGAAGTTACGATGGATAATTCCGATGACGGACGCATATCCATTGGACAGGTGGAGGTGATTGTCAAAGAGCAGGATGCGGTACAAGCCGAATCAATCAAGCGGCTGCTGCTCCCTTACATCGGTCAGGAACCGAACGTAACGGTGGAGCAACAAGCGCCGTGAGGAAGGGAAGTGAAAGAATTGGACGACATTCACGCTAAGGAATTATGGGAACGTATTGTGCCGGCAGGGTGGAAGGAACGGTTCTCCCACGTTGATCGGGATACCCGGCTGCGGATCATTGTGCTGATCGGCTTAGCCGCCATGATGCTGATTTATTTTTCTGACCGTTTTTCGCAGCCGACACGAACCACGTCAGCCGCTGCACAGACGGCTGGCAGTGTCGAAGCGGCTTCACTCAGTCAGGAGGAATACACCCGACAGTTGGAAGCGAGACTGACCGAACTGATTTCCTCCGTGGACGGCGCGGGTCGCACAAAGGTTATGATTACGCTGGAATGCGGTACGGAATATGTCTATGCCAGTCAGCAAAAAAACACCGCTGCGCTCTCGGAAAAATCCGATGACGGCGGCAAGGTGGCTCGCGATGAAAAGCGGACGGGAGAAGAATCCCTGATTCTGGTCAACGGAGGCGGGGGAGAGGCGCCGCTGCTGCTGAAGGAAATCACACCCACGGTCGCCGGCGTAGTGGTGGTATGCAGCGGCGCGGACGATGCCGATGTACGGCAGCGGATCACCGATCTGGTCACTACCGCGCTTCATACCGGCTCCAATCGCGTGTGCGTCACGAGATTGGGAGAATAATGCAGGTATTTCTGTTTATCTATTCTGTAAAAAACAACTGACAACCTAGGAGGAATCCAAAATGAAAATCGGAAAAAGACATGTGATGCTGGCGGGACTGGTGCTGGCACTGGGAGCGGCGGTTGGTCTGAACTGGAAGCTTGCCCCCACGGAACGGTTCGTCTGGCCGACGGGGCAGACGACGGTGAGCGATTCGGAATTGGGCAGGGCAAAATACGTTTCCGCGGATGTGAGCAGCGACGCCAAGGAAACCGGCACGACAGCCGTCAGCCCGCTGAGCGAGAGCCGGTTCAACCGGCAAAATGCCCGCGACGCCGTGCTGGATCAGTTGGAGAAGCAGCTTAAGGACGCTTCGTCCGACCCTGCGCTCAAAGCGCAGGCGCTCGAGAGCCGGACCGCGCATATCAACAATATCCAGAAGGAAAATACCACCGAAACACTCATCAAAGCAAAAGGATACAGTGATTGCATGGTATTCATCAATGACGGCAAGGTAACGGTATTGCTGCCGGAAGCGGACGGTCTGACAGCCGACAAGGTTTCCGTGGTCACGGAAATCGTGACTTCGCAGACCGGTGTGCAGGTAAAAGACATCACCATCACGCCTGTGAAATAATACCATCATATGTTTGGATACAGCGTTCCCCGCACTGTTGTATTTCCATAAAGAAGACAGCAGTGCGGGGAACCGTTTGATGTAAACATGACTATAAGAAACAGTGTCCGTATTTCCGTGGTTCAGAAGCCATCGAAAAATAGCCGCCGGGATTGACGATTACATGATCCAACAGCTTGAGATGGAGCTTGGAAAGCCCTTCATTGACACTGATGGTAAACCGTTCATCGGCAGCCGACGGGCGGGTGCTGCCCCGCGGATGGTTGTGTGCCAACACAGCGGCAGTGGCGTTGACGCTCAGCATCATCCGGGCAATTTCGCGGATGTCTCCCAGTGATTGATCAACCGAGCCCTCTGATATGATTTTATAGGTGATCATGGAT
>CAMJHU010000268.1 GCA_946405565.1 uncultured Clostridia bacterium | reverse complement strand
TTCCGTCTTCGGCATGATGCCGGTAATACCGCCAGATTTTTGATGTATCGGCTTTGCCGACGAAATGGCAGACGCTTTCCAGCTGCCAGTAACGCAGATCCTCTTCACTTTCGGCCGCATAGACAACTGTATCCGGACCGCCGCGTTCTCCTTCCGACATCACTGTCAGGCCGTCCAGATAATAGCCGGAGAACACGTCTATCGGATCGTCTGCACAGTTCTCCGGAAGATGAGCACGGATCCAATCTTTATCTATTCTCATTGCAATTTACCTCGCAAAATCAAAAGTGTCTTTCACCGTCTTTTCTTCTCTGTCAGCCGAAAGCTCGTATCCACAAGCTGCATCACCCGGTTGTCCGTCAGCGAATCGTCCAGCGTGACAGAGATCCAGTGCGTATGGTTCATGTGGTATGCCGGAAAGATGCCTGTTTCTTTATACAGCGCTTCCCTTTCTTCCGGCACGGTTTTAAGATTGATTACGTCAACGTGCGCATTGTCTTTTTGCAGCAAAACATCAGGCTCCTGGCCCGTTTCCTTCTTCACCGTCTCTGCCAGGGCAGCGCATTTTATATTCATGATCAGCGCAAACCATTTGCCGTTGTCAGTGTGGCGGAAGGTGCCGTACGCCTCATTGGGACTTGTGCCGAACGGAAAGTCCGGACCGATCCCATACCGCTGCAAAATCAGGGCGGCAATGCGGTTGGACTGTTCTGCCACAAACACCACGTCGGTGCAGCAGGCATCCGCAATTTTCCGCAATACCTCTTCATATGCGTTGCGCACCGTGTTGACGTAAGCGCCGTTGTAAGTTTCCACGCGCAGCGGGTGGTATTCTTCCCCGTTCATCACATCAATGACTTTGCCAGTAATCTTCCCGTTTCTGTCAAGAAAAACGGAGGCGCGAAACTCCCCCTCCATAAACGCCGTTTCGTAACAGAACCCATCCAATGTTTTCCGGAAACCGTATTGCAGCACGCGCTCCATCACAGGGCGTTTGCGCCTGAACACCTTTTCTTCTATCAGCATAATTACACCAGTCATTTCACTTCATAATCCCGCCGCTTGTTGACCGTAGGATGTGCCCCATTCGGTATCGTGGTATATTCTGTTGGCCTCGTTCATGCCTGCCCATGTGCAGCAACCCATCAGCTTTTACCTCAAATCTCGTTCAGCAATACTTCCAGCCGTTAGGCTCGCCTAACTCGACTAATCCGAATTCAAATCAATGATTTATTTTGGAAAACGGGCAGCATTTACCGATACACTAGTTGTTCTACGAAGAATAATGACAAATCACTTTCGGCTTTTCCATCTCCACGCCAAAATGCTCTTTTACAAAATCCACAGCAGTACTGGGAATTTATGCTTTCAGTCTGCTCTTATTCTCGTACATATTACGATCCGCACGATCCAGCACGGCAGCCACACACGGGTCATCATCGAATCTTGCCATACCGCAGGCAATAACGATCCCGCCGGTACGCAACGCCTCCGCGTTGTGGGCATCCACTTTTCCAAGCAGTTCTTCCATGTGCATATAATCGCTGCCCTGCGCAATTACCGCGAACTCGTCTCCCCCCATTCGGAAAACCGGGCTCCTCTTAAAAATATCACAAATAATCTGACAGGCATCCTGCAGATATTGGTCTCCCGCCTGATGTCCGGCTGTATCGTTGACTTTCTTCAGGTCGTTCACATCCAGGATCACGGTGGCAAACGGGGATTGCGTGCGCTCTGCGATCTGATGGTCCAGCCGTGCTTGCGCAGTCAAAAACGCGTGCCTGTTTTTGATTCCTGTCAGGGCATCAATATTGGCCGCAATCTGCGCCTGTGCCAGTCGCTTTCCAAGCTCTTCTTCCTGCCGTACCTGCGCGTCGATGTCAATTAATCCCACAACCAGGCGCTGTCCTTCTTTCTCTTCAACCATGGCTGCTTTCATGCGGACATGTAAGGGCTTGCCTTCCATCATGATGCGATATTTCAGGGCAAAGATGCCGCTGCGTTTTACTTCTGCCATCACGTTCTCTTTGGTGAGAAGCGACAGGACATGGTTCCGATCTTCAGGATGACTGTAAATCCGAGCCGCTTCCCGGAGCGTGGTAAAAAAGTCCTTTCCTTCTTTTGCCTGCGCAAAGCTCTCTTCGTAGTTATCAGTAGCGCTGAATTCACGGTAATTATTGGTCTCCGGGTCTATCACATAGACTACGATATAGTTGCCTGTGAGAGCATGTAGCCGGGCATAGATGCTACGTTCCTCCTCCCGCCGTTCCTCTTCCGCTTTGCGTCTGTATTCTTCCTCGTCATTGGTTACGCCAAGGATGATCATTTCTTTATCATTTTCCTTAACCAGCGCAGCCCGCAGGCTGACAGGTACGGTCTTTCCATCCAACAAAAGCCGGTAATTATGTATAAATAAACCGGTCTTTTCTATCCCACGCAGCATGTTCTCTTTCGTGAGAACCCGCAAATGCCTCTCCATATCTTCCGGGGCAATTGCCTTCGGAGCATCAAGCACAACATCGGCAAAGAAATCGTCACCCTGCTGTGCCAGTCCGAAACTTTCAAATCCATGAGACGGGTTGTACTGCGTATAGCGGCCTGTTTCAGGATCTACCGTATACAGGACGATATAGTCCGGAGACAGCGCAGCGATCCTTCCCAAGGCTGCCTTTTCCTGACGAAGCATTCTTGCTTCTTTCTGCTCCTTCATATGTGCGTCAATGATGCTGATACCGAGGATGAGACGGTTTCCGCCCCGCAGCCTGGTAATCTTCATATTAACATACATCGGCGTTCCGGTATCAATCAGGCGATAGGTAGTTGTAAATACACCATGGCTGTCAATATCCCGTAGAACCCTCTCCTTCGTGAACAAGGCCAGGAACGGCTCCTGGTCCTCCTTATAAATGCGGGTCATGGTATCGCGTCTCGCAGACTCAAAGAAGTCCTCGCCATGCCGCACAACAGACAGCTCTTCACCGCCAGCCTGTGAGAAATACTCAATGTAGTCGTTTGAATCCAGGTCGATCACAAAGATATTGTAATAGTCCGCGGCAAGGGCCTGCGCGATATCAGCAAACGTTTCGCCTTCGCCCGGTTCGCGGATAGAAAGCACGGCAATCGCTACTGACTCCCTCCCGTTCACAGGATTCTTTCCGATGATCCTTACAAAAGAACGCACGGCTGTACCGTCGCGCATTTTCTCGTCGACAAATGCACGGTTGTTATTGTCTTTGCTTTGCTCAATCGCTTTCATAAAATCGGAACCGGGACCTTCCTGGGGAATCGGATATTCCAGATCCGGATCAGAAAGATTAAACCCGAAAGCGCGTCTTATGAAATCACGGAAGGTCTGATTACTGCGTATATACTTTACTTTGCCCCCATCGGCATTGACTTCCATGATGCCCATAGGAACCGTATCAAAGGTGTTTTTGGTCACGCTGTCATCCAGATTTGCCAGGAAGGACAGGTCGAAGAGATTCACTCGTCCGATCCGCTCATAGTATTGGGATTCCTGCAGATTTTCTCTTGGAATCAGCGTGTTGCTTTCGCGCAGCGCCTTGAGTGTCTCAAGCGATATCGGCTTGCTGAAGTAAAATCCCTGCAGCTTGGAGCAGCCGATTTCCTGCAGGAAATGAACCTGCTCCCCGGTTTCTACGCCTTCACATACGGTGTCCACACCGAGTGAAGCCGCCATCTTCATCAGCTCGGTCAGAATGATTTTTCCGCCGTCTCCCTCGTCCAGCTTCCGCATGAAGCTCATATCAAATTTGATCAGGTCAAACTGAATGCTCTGAAGCACGTCCAGGGAGGAATAACCGCTTCCGAAGTCATCCATCCACACGGGGAAGCCGAGATTCCGAAACCTTTCAACCTGATCTTTCATAAATTCAAAGCTGCCGCCGATGACGCTCTCTGTAATCTCAATGGTGATCAGCGACCGATCTGCGCCTGCTTCGTCAACCCGTCTACGGATTTCTTCAACAATGTCGCAGGCGTCAAAATCTGAAC
>CAMJHU010000267.1 GCA_946405565.1 uncultured Clostridia bacterium | reverse complement strand
GTGGTCAGTTTTTCAGATATCGCTTGAGTTCGTCGTAAAAATTCTCTCTGGTGCCTGCCATCACCACCACTACGATTTCATCATCTTCTTCGTAAATATAATAGGCAATTTCATAATTGGTTTTGTTATAATAGACGTCATAACCGTAAACGCCCGCTAAATCTCCCGTTTTCATGCTGCCCGCGTAAGGATTTGCCGCAATGGCTTGTAAAGCCGTCCGGAACGCCGATTTCAACCCTTTTTCGCGGATTTTCCTGAAATATTTTTCTGCGGCTTTGCTGTATTGCAGTTCGTACATGCCTCAATCCTCCGCGCCGAAAAGCTCATCCAAGGAAATCTTTCCTTCCCCGGTAACAGCCATCTCATGTGCTTCGGCAATCATGGCTTCCACGGCAGGACGGATTTTTTTCCGCTGTTCCTTAAATGCCGTCAGCAGCTGCTCACCGCTCAATCCCTGCGCAATGAGGTCTGCCAGAATCTCCTCCGAAAAGCTGCCGTCATCGTCGTGAAAATAGTGAACCGGTCGGATAAAAATCCCTTCCGGTCGCAATTCGCACACGGCTTCGCTGCCGAAATCCAGCTCCTCAAAATACTTTTGCGGTATGGTAATTTGTCGTTTGGCTGAGATGCTGATGGTCTTGCTTTCCATATTTTTCACATTTTTCATTTCACTTCACTCCCGTTTCTCGTTGATAGGTTATCCGGTTGACCCGGAAAGTATGATTTCTTGGTTTTCGGTTATATGATAGCATGGGATGGATACTTTGTCAATCCCCCCAAAATAAGCGCCAAAAACCCCCGCCGGGCGTTATCGCACGATGGGGGTTGTTCTAGTGGGCAGTGGTCAGTGGGCAGTGGTCAGTGGGCAGTGGTCAGTGGGCAGTGCCAAAAAAACCCCCGCCGTGCGATGTCGCACGATGGGGGTTGGTTTGATGATCAGGTGCAATAGGTCCGGTATAAGTCCAGAAGGTAGACCGGACTTTCTTTCCAGACGCCGGTGTCAATCAATCGAGGAAAAACTCATAGAACGCCCGGTACGCCATATACACGTCGATCTTGGCGACGATCTCCCACGGCGCGTGCATGGAGAGTACCGGCACGCCCATGTCCACGGTGTCCACGTCGAGCGCCGCCACGTATTTGGCAACCGTTCCGCCGCCGCCGACGTCAACCTTGCCCAGCTCGCCGATCTGCCAGAGGACGTGCTTCCTGTCGAGCAGGGAACGCACGCGGCTCATGTATTCGGCGGACGCGTCGGAGGTGCCGCCCTTGCCGCGCGAGCCGGTGTACTTGGTGATGCACACGCCCTTGTTGAGATAACACGAATTGCGCTTCTCGAAGCAGTCGGCATAATTCGGGTCATAGGCGGCGTTCACGTCGGCGGAGAGACACTGCGAGGCGGTCAGCACGTCGCGACCCTTCACGCCCTGCATATCCGCGAGGTCATAGATGAAGTATTTCATATAGGAGGAATTCAGACCGGTATTGCCCTCGCTGCCGATTTCCTCCTTGTCGGTCAGGACGGTCACGGCGGTATGCTCGGGGTTGTTGCAGGTCAGCGCCGCCATGAGCGCCGGATAGGCGCAGACGCTGTCGTCGTGACCGTAAGCGCCGATCATCGAGCGGTCAAAGCCCACGTCGCGCGCCTTGTCGGCAGGCACAAACTCAATCTCCGCCGAGAGGAAATCCGCCTCCACAATGCCGTACTTCTCGTGCAGCAGCTTCAGTACATTGAGCTTGACCAGATCGTTGCCCTTTTCGTCGGCAATCTGACGGCTGCCTACCAGAATATTGAGGTTCTCCGCGGGAATCGCGGTGCCGAGGGGTTTCTTGGACTGCTCGACGCCCAGATGGGGCAGAATGTCCGAAATGCAGAACTGCGGGTCGTCGTCCTCTTCACCGATGCGCACTTCCAGCTTCTCGCCGTTTTTGAGGAAAATCACGCCGTGCATGGCAAGCGGTATCGTCGTCCACTGGTACTTCTTGATGCCCCCGTAGTAGTGGGTCTTGAAGAATGCCAGCTCGTCGGATTCGTACAGGGGGTTGGGTTTCAGGTCGAGACGGGGTGAATCGATGTGGGCAATCGCCAGCCGCACGCCTTCGCTGATGGGCTTGCTGCCGATAATCGCCAGCAGGATGGACTTTCCGCGGTTCACGCGGTAGACCTTCTCGCCCGGCTGATAGACCTTGCCCTTCTCAAAGGGCTTGAAGCCCGCAATCTCCGCCAGCTTCACCGATTCCGCGACAATTTCGCGTTCGGTCTTGCCGTTGTTGAGGAAGTCCTTGTATTCCTCGCAGAATTCGTCTGCCCGGCGCAGTTCGTCGGCGGTCAGCGTCACGCTGCCGTTCTTCGGATTGTACGCGAGTTCCTCCCGCAATTTCTCAATTTCGGTTTTCTCTTTCATCTTGCTATGCCTCCTAATTCACGAAGTCAAATTCAAAATCGTAGATGCTCACGGTATCGTGTTCCTGCACGCCCGCGTCCCGCAAGCCTTGGATAATCCCGCTGTTATTCAGCACCCGCTCAAAGTACTGCATGGATTCATAGTCATCAAAATTCACCGAGCGCATAATTTGAAGCAGCCACGGCGCTTCCACAAAGTACACATCGTCCTCTTTGCGGATATGGAATTCCCGCGGGTTCTCCACCGGTTCGGGGACATACGGCTCCGGCTCGTACACCGCAATCGGCGGCAGCTTCGAGAGCTTTTCCACGATCTTGGCAATGAGTTCGTCCACCCCGTAACGAATCGGCGCGGACATCGGGAAATATTCGTATCCCTGCTCACGGATATAGGTTTCAAACCGCGCAAGCTGTTCATCAGTCGCGAGGTCGATCTTATTGCCCGCCACGATCATCGGACGCTGCGCGAGTTCCTCGCTGTATTGGGACAACTCGCGGTTGATGGTTTCAAAATCCTCGATAGGGTCGCGTCCCTCACTGCCCGATACGTCCACGATATGCACCAGCAGACGGCACCGGTCAACGTGCCGCAGGAATTCATGCCCCAGTCCCACGCCGTCGCCCGCGCCCTCGATCAGACCCGGAATGTCCGCCATCACAAAGGACTGTCCCTCCGCGCGGCGCACCACGCCCAGCACCGGTTCCACGGTGGTGAAGTGGTAGTTGCCCACCACCGAATGCGCTTCGCTGACCTCATTGATGAGCGAGGACTTCCCGACGTTGGGAAATCCCACCAATCCCACGTCCGCCAGCAGCTTGAGTTCCAGCACGACTTCCATCTCTTCGCCCGGTATGCCCGGCTTGGCGAACTTCGGCACCTGACGTGTCGGGGTGGCAAAATGGGTGTTGCCCCAGCCGCCTTTGCCGCCTCTGGCGATGATATGCGGCTCGGTGTCCGAGAGATCGGCAATAATGCGTCCGCTCTCCGCGTCGCGCACGACGGTTCCCATCGGCACTTCCACGGTCAGATCTTCGCCCTTCTTGCCGGAGCCGCGTCCGGGCTTGCCGCCCATGCCGTCCTCCGCCTTGTACTTGCGCTTGTAGCGGAAGTCCGCCAGCGTGGACAGGTGGGTCGAGACAACAAATACGATGTTGCCGCCCTTTCCCCCGTCGCCGCCGTCGGGACCGCCCGCCGCCACGTACTTTTCCCGGTGGAAGGATACCGCGCCGTCCCCGCCGTTGCCCGCTTTCAATTTGATTTTTGCCTTGTCAATAAACATGGTATCTTCTTTCCAATCACTATTCACTATTCACTATTCACTATTCACTATTCATTATCTTCCCTCTACCAGATGCGGTCAAATTCGTCGTCGTCCTTGCTGAACACAATGAGCGGCACCATGATCAGCGTAATCAGCACAATGAGGTACGAACCGATCACCAGAAAGGCGGAACGCACGGTGGGCTGGCTCATGGAGAAGGGGAAGAAATGCCCCAGCTCTTTGCCGTAGACAATCAGCGTGTAGAGTCCCAGCACGGCATTGGAAATGCCCACGCCGAGTGTGAACTGTTTCAGTACTCTCGCACACACCACGGTTGCCGCAACGCCCAGTGCC
>CAMJHU010000266.1 GCA_946405565.1 uncultured Clostridia bacterium | reverse complement strand
AGCAGCCGCCGATGTATTATCCTCCGGCGGTTAATGGAATTTACCCGCCGCCGGTTTCCTATGTGTCTTACCCTCCGCCGCCGGTGACATTCGTGCCGGTGGCGCAGCAATCTCCGGAACAGATCAACCAGAGCCTCTTCCAGACCCATTGCAGCCGGGTGGGGTTGACGCTCATGGCGGATTTGGGCATTATGCTGGGCGGCGAGATGCTGGTCATGATCGTGGGAATGATCGCCTTCCTCCTGCTGAAGGATTCCTACTTTCCCGGCGTGAACCAGACCGAAGCCATGCTCAATGTCACCATGCTGGCATTGGCAGTGGTTCCCTGCTTTTCCCACTTTATCCCCGCCGCCGCACACGGTCACAAATGGGGCATCCGTCCGCTCGACCCCTTCCGGGGAGACCGCCTGAACGGAGGTTTTATCGCCGCTGCCACGGCGACGGCACTCGGTCTGAACGCGATGTGGGGGTACGTCTACTATTTCGCCAACAACTGGCTGCAAGACAACACCGGCGTGAACCTCGACAGCGGCTCTATGGACTGGCTGGATGAATCCATGACGCCTGTCGGCTTCGGGCTGTACATCATCGCGGTGTGTATCGTCGCGCCGGTCATGGAGGAATACATCTTCCGGGGCATGCTTCTCCGCACGCTCTCCCAGCACGGCGCGGGCTTCGGCATTGTGATAACGGCGCTGCTCTTCGGATTGATGCACGGCAATCTGGCGCAGACGCCTATGGCGTTCCTCATCGGACTGATTCTCGGCTACGTTGCCGCCAAATCCGGCAATATCCGCCAGACCATCTGCATTCACATGATCAACAACACCCTCGCCAGCATTCCGCAGGCAGTCCAGTACTTCGCGCCGCAGTATGAAGATTTTGTCGCAACGGTCGATTTTGCGAAGGATGTGCTGTGTATGCTGTTTGCTGTGGCGGCGCTGATCTGGTTTGCCGTCAAGCGGCACAAGGGCATCAAGGCGCGCAACTGGCGGCTGCAGGTGGGCAGTCCGGTGGCTGTCTCCCCCGACGAACTCACCTGGGCAAAGCTGGAAATTCCCGAAAGCCGCCGCATACCGCAATGGAATCTGGTCAAGCACAAAATCGGGTTATGTCTCGCGTCCGGCGGCATGATTTTCTTCTGGGTGAGTATGCTGCTGCTCATCGTGATGAGTACGCTGCTGCCCTTCCTGACCGCCGCGCTTCAATTCTGACACTGACCCACGAAGGGACGGATCTTTCATGCACCCCATGTATTTCATGAAGCAACCCCCTGTCCGCCGCCGGAAAATCCCCGGCGCTATCATTCTCACGCTGGCATTGCTTTGTCTGCTCTGCTCCTGCGGACCCACCAAAGCCGGCTATATCCGGCAGGTACGCGCCGGTCTGGACAATTTCGCCGCGTGTGCGGACACATTCACCGACAGCCTTCAGCAGATTGCCGACGTGCGCACGGTTCCCACCGCGGAACAGTGCGATGATATCGAAGCCAAACTCAACGCGCTCTCGAAGGTTTGCCTGCGGCTCGAACAGCTCGACGCGCCCAAATCCTGCGCCAAACAGCAGCAAGCCCTTTCCCGCGCGATGGAAACCTACCGCGACGCCCTCGAACGCTGCCGCGTGCTGCTGAGCGATTACCGCGATTTCGACGCGACCATCCGCTCTTATCCCACCCCCGACGAAGGGAGCGCCGCGATGCGCCAGACCATTAACGAGCATTACACCCTCTTCATCGACACGCTCCGGCAGGCGCAGGAATACCTGCGTCAGGCGGAGATTCTGTTCGCGCTGTAATCCATATGAAAACGCCCCCTGCCGTATGTGTTTAAACCATGCGGCAGGGGAATTGTGTATCTGTCAAAAGACATCCGGATTTGAAAAAAATTTCGCGCCGCTTCGCGGCGAAAAGGATTAAAGATGCGCCTCCGGCGCATGAAGATGTGAGGATTTTAAGATTGGAAGATGATTCATGATAGATTCAGCCAGAAAGCGGGGCGAACAGCAACCTCACCGTCACTGACGTCGAGACCGCCCTGACTGATGTAGCCATCGAGGTCCACGAACGCGGCGAGATCACCATTGACGCCGGGCGAGCGGAGCCACCACAAGCCTGTTTTCTCACCATTTGGAAGTGAATAACTATCACTTACCCATGTGCCATTTTTTATGGCATAAGCCGTCGGTGCCGCCATTCTGTCATCATCATTTCGGAAATATTTCTCTGCTTCATTTATGCTGAGCGCAAAGATTTTATCTTGTGTGGCGTTGCCGCCTTTTGTTCTCTCGACGGGATTGTTCGGGTTCTGATTGGTAACTGTTGCAATCTGCGTCTGCTCACTGCTGCTGAAAGCCTTGTGGATGAAATCACGGTTCATCCATTGCCGCAGTGTGCAGGTTTCCCATGTGACATCGGTACGTTTCGTGTGATACTTCACGCAATCAATCAGCTTCTCCGTAATCAGCAGCGCTCTGCCGTTCTCCACCGCCAGCACGCGCCAGACCAGTGGCTGCACCTCGCCGTTTGCTCCCTGCGGATACTGCCCGAAGGACCGCCTGTCGCCCACGCTGACGCTGACACGCGACGGAGGCGGGACTGACGGGGTTGAGGGGGGATTGGCGGCGGTTGACCGCACGCCAAGCTGCGCGGTAATTCTCGACACGAGCCGGTCTTTTTCGCCCGTCGTGTAGGACTGCCGCTTATACAGCATCATGGGGAGGTCATTGATACTCATGCCTTCCAAATAGGTATACACGTCGCCGTCCGGCTTGCGTCCGCCGTTGATCGCCGCGATAAAGGTGGACCATTCCTCCCGCACCCACCGGGAATCAATATGCTCCGGTCTGGTTCCGACCACGATCATGATCCGCGCCTCATCAAGCGCTCTGTAGATTTCATTGATGTAGTCGCCGGTTGACAAATCTTTTTCGCTGAAGAATGTGGGAATCCCCGCCGCAGTCAGCGATTGATGCAAATCGGCGGCTATGCGGTAATCCCGCGTGACGCTTTTCCCGTCCTTCGTGGTATGTTTGTATGAAATAAATACGCGATATTTCACCTCATGCGCCTCCTGTGTAAATTTCATCGGCTGTTATTGTATTGTACCACATATTCTCCCATTCCGCAACAGAATTTTCGCGAAGATATCTTGCAAAAAACACAGAAATCTGCTATAATAATAACAGGGAAAGAGGGTGATGACGTTGTCCGGCAAACAGGAGAAACACCGGTATGAAATGACCGAGGAAGAACTCCGTCAAATACGGGCGGAACACCGCGCCATGATCGGACAGTTCCGCCTCATTGACGACACGTTTTTTGCGGTCTGTTTTGACAAAAAGCCGGAACTGGCGGAACTGATTCTCAGAATCATTCTGGATAAATCCGACCTGCACGTCATCGACTGCAAGACGCAGTATTCCATCAAAAATCTCCGGGGACATTCGGTCACGCTCGACGCTTTCGCCATCGACAGCAGCGGCAGGCGGTATAACATCGAAGTCCAGACCACCGACAAAGGCGCCGTTCCCCAGCGGGCACGGTATTACGGCAGTCTGATGGACAGTCATCTGTCGCTCCGAAAGGGAACTGACTATGACCGACTGCCTGAAAATTATGTCATTTTCATCACCTTGAACGACGTGCTCGGCGGCAATCTGCCCATTTATCACATTGAACGCACGGTCGAGGAAATGGGGCAGCGCTTTGGCGACGGTTCGCATATCGTCTATGTCAACGCGTCGCATAAAGACGATACTGCCTTGGGAAAGCTGATGGCGGACTTTCTCTGCCGGAATCCTCATATGATGAATTATGGCGCATTGTCCGACGTAAGCTGTTATTTCAAGGAGAACGAAAAGGGGGCTAACCAGATGTGTGAAATCATGCAGACCATTCATCAGCGCGGCGTAGATTGGGGTATGCAGAAGGGCATGGAGAAGGGCATTCAAAAGGGCATGGAGAAGGGCATGGAGAAAGGCATGGAGAAGGGCATCCAGCAGGGCATCCAGCAAGGCATCCGGCAGG
>CAMJHU010000265.1 GCA_946405565.1 uncultured Clostridia bacterium | reverse complement strand
ACGGAAATGTCACGCCGGTCAGCGGCAGAATATCCACGGACCCCAGCGTATTCAATGTGGTCTGAAACACCATCATGCTCACCGCCGCGCAGGCGGCAATGACATAGAAGGAGGAACGACCGTTGCCCGCGCTCTTGACGGTAAACGCCGCCAGCGCGCAGACAGCCGCAACCGAAAGGACTGCTACGATAAGCCCCCATTCCTCGCATACCACACCGAACACCAGGTCGGTATCCGCCGCTACCACATTCCGGAGCCAGCCGTTGCCGATGCCCACACCGGCAATACCGCCGCTGGCTGCCGCCGACATGGTGCGGGTCTGCTGATAACCTGTGTCATACGCGTGCTCCCACGCGTGACCCCAGACCTCAAACCGCCTTGCCACATAGGGCTTGAATTTCAGCACCAGCATCACGCCGAACACCACCGTCGCGCCGATCAGGGCAATCGTGGCGAAATCGCCCGACCGCATGAAAGCGATCACAACGAACGCCACAAAGAAAATCGACGCCGTGCCAAAATCCCCCATCAGTGCCAACGCGCCGATACACACGCCCGAAAACCCGATGAAATAAAACAGGTTCTTCTTGGTGAGCAGCATATCCAGCGTTCCCGCGCCGATAAAGACAAACGCCACCTTCACCAGCTCCGACGGCTGAAGCGATACGCCGCCGAGTGAAATCCAGTTGCGCGCGCCGTTTTTGACCTGACCGAAAACCACGTTGAAAAACAGCAGCGCTACGGCGGCAATCATCACATACATTTTCACCGAGGTGACACGCTTGAGATCACGCAAAAACCATCCGATTAGAATGAACAGCCCGAATCCCAGCAAAAACGCGAAAAACTGTTTATAGAGCTCCTTTGGCTCCCCCGAAGCCGCCACGGAAAATCCGATGGTGGAGAGAAAAAACGCCAGCATTTCCACCTCCACGCCGGTTTTGACCAGCACGCGCATGACCGCGTAATACGCCCACATCAAAAAGCCCAATCCGCCGAAACAGACAATCACCGACGTTCTGTCCACTTCCCCGCCCGACAGCAGTTCCATGGCGGTCAGCACCAGAAACACACTCAGCAGCATCAGTGTATGCACCGGTCTCAGGAGCTTCGCCACCTTCTGGTTGGCGTTCTTGCGGTCGCTCCGCGGACGCGTGACCAGAAAGCGGGCTTCCACGCCCGCAAAATTCAGCGTACTGCCCGCCGTCAGCACGGCGGTTCCCTTGACAGGGACGCCGTTGACCTTCACGCCGCCCGTGGAGCCGAGATCGGATATGGTCCATTTTTTGTTTTCATCGCGGAGCAGCACCGCGTGAGATCGGGATACGGTGGGATAATCAATCACAATATCACTGGAAGCGGCACGCCCGATGGTGTTCTCCCAGTGGCTCACCGGCACCCGACCGAATCCCTCCACTTCCAGATACGCCCATACCTCCGGCGCTTCCTGCCCCGACAGCATGGAACGCACGCATCGCCACAGTACAACCAGCGCAATCACCGGAATGATCCATCGGGCAAAAAACGTAATGCCGCCCATGGAATGCACGATTCCCTTGATAAAATCCCACAGTTCTTCCCCGAATGCGGGTGTATCCGTTGCTGTCATCCAGTACCACATAAAACCGTTTTCCCCTTCTTTTCCTGTTTTCCTGTTTTCCTGTTTTCCTAAAACACAATGGTCGGTATCCGCCAAAAAGCAGACACCGACCATTGGCTCATACTTCATTTCACGCCCGTTGGACGTTTTTTTCGCTTAGGAACTTAGTTCCTTGAACATAGTTCCTTAATCAAGGCGATTGATCACGCCGAGCAGTACCGGCAGATTGTAATTGCGGTCAACCACCATAAAGATGAAGGGTCGATCCAGCGTGATGACAAAGAGATCAGTGGGGATACCCTTCTCATCTGCGACCGACGCGGCTGTCCCCTTTCTGGTTCCCTGTTCGGTAATGCTGAAAGAAGAGCGTACAAACAAATCGCCCGCGTACAGCTTGCCGTCCGATGTTCCCAGCTTGAGCAGGTTGGCAGCCTCCGGATTAAACGACTGATTCAGCTTCATTTCACGGAGTGTATCTGCCATGCCGACACGGGATTCATAGCTGAATTTGGGAATCGTCGCGTCCACCCAATAGGGCATCTCGCTCTTAAAGAGTTTGGTATATTTATCACCGACCGTAATGCTGGCGATATAATCCTTGATATTGGTAAACTCGCGGGGCAGAATCGCTACAAACGCATAGTTGCCGCCGGAGAATTCCTTGATAAAGCCCGAGGAAAGATCATCGTGAATATATGCCTGTTCATAGCCGGACATCATCTGTGCCTTCTGCTCTTCTCCCGACGCAGTGGTGAAAACGCTTTCCTGAATGTTCTGATAAGAATACTGTTTCGACCAGCTTCCATCGAGCAGCACCGAACTCATCAGATACATGGGAGCGTCACCGGGCAGCTCATCCACAATATATTCCACGCTCTGCTTGGTTTCATTGGAAATCCAGTTGCTGACATTTGTCACCGCGCTCGCGCCGAAGGTCTCTTTGAACATGGCGTTGCCATAATACGTAGCGTTGGTCTGCAAAAATTCCTGATTGACCGAAACCTTCTTATCGGCATTAAACCACGCGGCATTGTTGAAATACAGCTTGGTCATATCCGAATCCGCCAGCCGTTCCTCATAGGAATGCATATAGACGTTCATCTGTTCGGGCGTGAGCGTCGTACCGAGTATACTTTTCAGTTCATCCGCATTGGCTCCGCCGGCGCCGTTATAGAGCAGCCCCAGATTGTGTGCCACCGCGAGCGGCGAGACAATGACGTTCTCATCGTCGGATGTATATGCTTTTTGCAGCAGTTTGAACGCGAATGTACCGTATTTCTGACAAAACTGATCGTCCAGATCCGCTTCGGAAGCATTCTCAGCCGTAATGCCTTCCATCAGGTTCTCAGCGGTTACTTCTTTCTCGCAACTCGCGAAAGCGCCAATCAGCATTGCGGAAGCAATCAGAACGGAAACCGCGCGACGTATTTTTTTCATCAAGTAATTTCCCCTTTCGGTTGGTTTACCAGTATTATACCATCTATTTTCGGAAAAGGGAAGAAGTTTTATTCATTTTTTTGAAATTTTTACGTTTTTAGCCAATGGTTACGGGCTTTTTGATGAAAAAAATCAATCCTCACAGGCGATCAGTTCCCGCGCGTAGGGAAGCGACAAAATCCAATCACAGAAAGTGTGCCATTCCTCGAGCTTATGATGACGGCGGGCATAGTAAATATTGATCAGCGTTTCATAATTCATCGTACAGGTGCGCATCTGCTGATAGCTCGACGGCAGCAGCTGAATCAGATCATACCAGTCCGCCTTGTCCTTTGTCTCCAGATAGCGCTGCCGGATCCGCTCCAATTCCTCCACCACGTTTTGCAAAAAGGCTTCTGTGGAAGGCGTCATATGGTCATGGCTGAAATCGTCCAGTTCAAAAGGCTTTGCGGCGATTTTATGCATGGTACTGGTGGAATTGGCGACCGTCGCCACCTTGTAGGTGTCGTATTCCTTCCACCAATACAGCGGCGCGGTGATATCGACCGACACAAAAACCTGCCGCAGAAACTTCCGATGATCGCTTCCCGCACGGCGCAGACGTCCCGCCAGATCCAGATCGTTTGCCCCCAGCACATAATCGCCGTCCTCGTTGTAGTAGCTGTCGCTTCGCGCCCAGCTGTTCATGGGATTGCGCGCACCGCGCATGGCATTTTCCAGATTCATCACACTGTTTCTTTCCAGCCTGATCATACAACCATCCTTTCCGAAATCATACGGATATAGCAAAAGGTGAACAGCAACACAGCGCACTGAAACACTTCAGAACGCCATCCACTATTCACCATTCGCTATTCACTATTCACAGATTTTTGGTGCCGGTGACCGGGGTCGAACCGGTACGGTATCGCTACCACCGGATTTTGAGTCCGGCACGTCTGCCAATTCCATCACACCGGCAAATAAAATGTCTTGCGGATGGCTCCGCAAGACATCA
>CAMJHU010000264.1 GCA_946405565.1 uncultured Clostridia bacterium | reverse complement strand
TTTTTTGTCCCTGTGAAATGCTATTTTTTAGAGAAGGAATGATGCAGACATGAAATACGATTTCAAAGCCATTGAGAAAAAATGGCAGCAGCGCTGGGAGGAATCCGACTGCTTCCACGCGGAGATTGATCACACCAAACCCAAGTTTTACGCGCTGGTAGAATTCCCCTATCCGTCGGGCGCGGGACTGCATGTGGGGCATCCGCGTTCCTATACGGCACTGGACATCGTGTGCCGCAAGCGCCGTCTGGAGGGTTATAACGTACTCTATCCGATGGGCTGGGACGCGTTCGGCTTGCCTACCGAGAATTTTGCAATTAAAAACCACATTCATCCCGCGATTGTCACCAAGAAAAATGTGGATCGCTTTCGCAGCCAGCTCAAGAGTCTCGGTCTGTCCTTTGACTGGAAGCGCGAGGTCAATACCACCGATCCGTCCTATTACAAGTGGACGCAGTGGATTTTCCTCCAGCTTTTCAAGAAGGGTCTGGCATACAAAAAGGAAATGTCGGTCAACTGGTGTACCGGCTGTAAGTGCGTCCTTGCCAACGAAGAAGTGGTGGGCGGCGTTTGCGAACGCTGTGGCAGCGAGGTCGTGCATAAAGTCAAGAGCCAGTGGATGCTTGCCATCACCAAGTATGCCCAGCGGCTGATTGACGATATCGACGAGCTGGATTACATCGAGCGCGTCAAGGTGCAGCAGAAGAACTGGATCGGTCGTTCCACCGGCGCGGAAGTGGATTTCACCACCACGCTGGGCGACACCCTCACGGTCTATACCACCCGCTGCGATACCCTGTTCGGCGCGACTTATATGGTCATCTCTCCCGAACATCCGCTGATTGAAAAGTGGGCGGACAGCCTGAAAAACATCGACGAGGTGCGTGCCTATCAGCTCGCAGCCTCCAAGAAATCCGATTTTGAGCGCACCGAAGTCGCCAAGGAAAAGACCGGCGTGAAGCTCGACGGCGTGCGCGCTGTCAACCCCGTCAACAACACCGAGATTCCGATTTTCATTTCGGACTATGTACTGGTGTCTTACGGCACCGGCGCGATTATGGCGGTGCCTGCCCACGATACCCGCGACTGGGAATTTGCCAAGAAATTTGACCTTCCCATCATCGAAGTGGTCAAGGGCGGCGAGGACGTACAGAAAGAAGCCTTTACCGACTGCGAAACCGGCATTCTCGTCAATTCGGGATTCCTCGACGGACTCAGCGTGGAGGACGCCAAGGAGAAGATGATTGCCTTCCTGACCGAGAAAGGCATCGGTCACGCCAAGGTCAATTACAAGCTGCGCGACTGGGTCTTCTCGCGCCAGCGCTACTGGGGCGAACCCATTCCGATTGTCCACTGTGAAAAGTGCGGTCCTGTGGCATTGCCGGAAGATCAGCTTCCGCTGCTGCTCCCCGATGTGGAATCCTACGAGCCGACCGATACCGGTGAATCTCCGCTTGCCGCGATGACCGACTGGGTAAACACCACCTGTCCCTGCTGCGGCGGTCCCGCCAAGCGCGAAACCGATACCATGCCCCAGTGGGCAGGCTCGTCGTGGTACTTCCTGCGCTACACCGATCCTCACAACGATCAGGCGCTTGCCTCCAAGGAAGCGCTGGAATACTGGACGCCGGTGGATTGGTACAACGGCGGCATGGAACACACCACGCTGCATCTGCTTTACAGCCGTTTCTGGCACAAGTTCCTCTACGACATCGGCGCGGTTCCCACCAAGGAGCCGTATGCCAAGCGTACCAGCCACGGCATGATTCTCGGCGAGGGCAACGTCAAGATGAGCAAGTCGCTGGGCAACGTCATCAACCCCGACGAAATCGTGGATACCTACGGCGCGGACACCATGCGTCTGTATGAGATGTTCATGGGCGACTTTGAAAAGGCGGCGCCGTGGTCGTCGAGTTCCATCAAGGGCTGCAAGCGTTTCCTCGACAGAACCTTCAACCTGCAGGAGAAGGTCATCGACGGCGGTATCCGTCCCGCATTTGAAAGCACGGTGCATAAATCCATCAAGAAGGTTTCCGAAGATATCGAAACCCTCAAGTTCAATACCGCCATCGCGCAGCTCATGACATGGCTCAATGACATCGAAAAGTGCGGCTCCATCACCAAAGAAGAGTACAAGGTATTCCTGATGCTGCTCGATCCCTTTGCCCCCCATATCTGCGAGGAAATCTGGGAGGCGCAGGGCTTTGGCGATATGATTGTCCGCCAGCCGTGGCCGCAGTATGACGAAGCGAAGTGCGTGGACGAAACGGTTGAAATCGCGGTGCAGATCACCGGTAAGGTGCGCGCCCGCATTCGGATTCCCGCCGACGCCACGCAGGAACAGGCTATCGCCGCTGCCAAGTCTGACGCTACTATTGCCGGACTGCTTGAAGGCAAGACGGTGGTGAAGGAAATCTACGTACCCGGTCGGTTGGTCAATATCGTGGCAAAATAAGTGAAGGAACCCACGAAACCTTCACAATTTTGCCAATATTGCAAAAAAACAAGGCAGTTTTTTGGATTTTTTTCATCGAAACTCTTGACAAGTCGCCTTTCGTATGGTATATTAGTATGGAATCGCGAAACAGCGATTCTGTGACAGTGCGGAAGGAGGGGAAGATAAATGTCATCAGAAATCAAGGTAAGAGACAAGGAGTCTCTTGACAGCGCACTCAGACGTTTCAAGAAATCTTGCGCTCGTTCGGGGATTATTCAGGAAGTCCGCAAGAGAGAAGCTTATGAGAAGCCCTCTGTACGCCGCAAGAAGAAGTCCGAAGCTGCCAGAAAGCGCAAGTACAAGTAATTGGGCTTGCTGCGGAGGATATCGGATTTTCATTGCCGATTCTGGAAATCAAGCGCAGGTATGCTGAATGATTCGGTATGCCTGCGCTTTTTGCGTTGATAATCGCTGGTAATCGTTGATCATATTGATTTACACGGAGGACGGCTATGGCACTCTTCAAACCCAAGGAACGCATCGACAAAATGATTGATCTCACGCCGGAACATCTCCGGGACATTGGCGTCAATACGCTGCTGCTGGATATTGACAACACCATGACCACGCATGACAATCCCGTTCCCGCTGAAGGGGTGGTAGAATGGATTGAGCGCATGAAGGCGGCAGGCGTGGTGATGATTGTCGTTTCCAATAACAACGGCGAGCGGGTGCGCAAGTTCAGCGAATTGCTGGGACTGGAATATGAGGGGCTGGCGCTCAAACCGCTGCCGACCGGCTTCCGGCGTGCCTGCCGTCGGCTGGGCGTGAAGCCGGGACAGACGGCAGTGATTGGCGATCAGATTTTCACCGACATTCTCGGCGGCAATCTGCTGGGCGCCTATACCGTCTGGACAGTGCCGTATCTGCCGGAGCAGGGCGCGAAATTTCGGTTCAAGCGGGCGCTGGAACGGCTGCTCGTGAAACTGTGGAGGGATTGAATATGGCTGAGGCAAGATTCGGACCGGCGGGAAGCTGCGAACGTTCCGCCGCCGAAAAGATTAAATCCACGGAAAAGCTGATCGAGTGGCTTGCCGCGCAGGGATTGAATGCCTTTGAGTATCAGTGCGGGCGGGGCGTGATGGTCAAGGAGCCCAAAGCGAGACTGTTCCGCAAAAAGGCGGAGGAATGCGGCGTCAAGCTGTCGATTCACGCGCCGTATTTCATTTCGCTGGCGTCTGCCGAGGAGGAAAAACGGCTGAATTCTATCCAGTATATTTTCCAGAGCGCGCAGGCAGCCGATTGGATGGGGGCGGACAGGATTGTGGTGCATCCCGGCGGTCTGGGCAAACGGAGTCGCGCGGAAGCAACGGCGCTGGCAAAAGTCACGCTGGCGACGGCACAGCAATACCTCGACGAAAACGGCTTGGAACATATCCATATCTGCCCGGAGGTCATGGGCAAAATCAATCAGCTCGGTGATCTCAGCGAGGTGCTGGAGTTCTGCACGCTGGACGAGAGAATGCTGCCCTGCGTGGATTTCGGTCATCTCAACAGCCGGCTGCAAGGCAGCATGAGCTACGCGGCGGCGCTCGACGAGA
>CAMJHU010000263.1 GCA_946405565.1 uncultured Clostridia bacterium | reverse complement strand
AATTTCGGCGCGACGGTGCAGCGGGTGGTGTATCAGGGAACGCGGGGAACATACGATGTGGTCGCGTCGCTGCCGGAAGCGGCGCTCTATGAGAAATTCGCGCGGGCGTGTTTCGGCGCGACGGTGGGACGGTACGCGGGCAGAATCGCGGGGGGACGCTTCTCCCTCGACGGCAGAGAAGTCCGGCTCACCCGCAACCAGCGGGGCAACCATCTCCACGGCGGCACCCGCGGTCTGAACGCCAAACTGTGGGAAGGCTGCTCGTTTGAAGAGGATAACGGCGCGGGCGTGATGTTTTCCTGTCTCTCCCCCGACGGCGAGGAAGGCTATCCCGGCAGTCTCCGCGTGACCGTCCGCTATACGGTGACGGCGGACGACGCGCTCCGGATTACGTATGACGCGGTGAGCGATCGGGACACCGTGATCAATCTCACCAATCACAGCTATTTCACTCTCAACGGCGACTCTCCCGATGGTCCTTCGACCGGCGATGACAATCACAGCGTGGAGCTGACGATAGACGCGGACGCCGTGCTCGAGTTGTCTGACTCGCTCCCCACGGGGCGGCTCCTGCCGGTGGCGGGTACGCCCTTTGATTTCCGCACGCCCAAACCCATTGCCCGTGACATGGACGCCTCCCCTGAAACCTCCGACGGGTACGACCATACCTTTGTGCTGCGTCAGCCGGGCGGGGACGCGCCTGTGGCGGTGGCTTACGGCACCAAGAGCGGTATCCGCATGGCGTGCTTCACCGATCAGCCCGGCGCGCAGCTTTACACGATGGGCAATCCCGGCGGGGTCTTTGCGCTGGAAACCCAGCATTTCCCCGACAGCCCCCACCATCCGTCCTTCCCCGATACGGTTCTCCGGGCGGGCGACATCTTCCACAGTGAAACGGTCTACCGTTTTTCCTCACAATAATCATCACCGCGCCGGCGTCGTTCCTGTCAACGGAAACTGCCGGCGCGGTTTTTTCATCTTACTGCTGCTGTGCGGCGGTGAGATTGTGCTTGACGCGGTCGCCTTCTTCGGCGCGCTTGGCGTCGTTGAAGCGGTCTACCGTGCCTACCAGATATCCGGTGATGCGGCGGATGCGCTCGAACTGTACGCCTTCACCGACGGTCTTTTCCTGTGTGTTCTGCTCATTCATGATGAATTCCTCCTTGATATGATTCACTATTATTCAATGCCTACAAAATGCGGCATATTGGGGTATTTTTTACGAAGCTCCCTGAGCGTCAGCACCGAAACGGCTTCACCGTTGCGGCGACCGCAGCGCGGACAGACATTGCCGATCACGCCGGTGTAGCCGCAGATAGGGTCACGGTCTACCGGGTGGTTGATGGAACCGTAGCCGATGCCCACCTGCTTCATATAACGGATGACTGCTTCAAAAGCGTCAATATTCTGGCACATATCGCCGTCCAATTCCACATAGCTGATGTGACCGGCGTTGCAGTAGGCGTGGAAAGGCGCTTCCAGTTCAAGTTTTTTGAAGGCGGAAATGTTGTAATACACCGGCACATGGAAGGAATTGGTGTAATATTCGCGGTCGGTCACACCCTCGATGCAGCCGTACTTCCGGCTGTCGATCTTGACAAAACGACCGCTGAGTCCCTCGGCAGGCGTCGCCAGCAGGGTGAAATTCAGTCCCGTGGCGGCGGATTGCGCATCCATGCGTTCCCGCATATGACGGATGATATCCAGTCCGATGCGGTAGCTTTCTTCGCTTTCGCCGTGATGCTTGCCTGTCATTGCCTTGAGCGTTTCCGCCAGACCGATAAAGCCGACGCTCAGCGTGCCGTGCTTCAGCACCTCGGCGACCGAATCGTCGATGCCCAGCGTGTCGCTGTCAATCCACACGCCCTGCCCCATCAGGAAGGGATAGTTGCGAACCTTTTTGCCGCACTGGATGCCGAAACGGTGCAGCAGCTGACGGAACACCAGATCAATGCGGGCATCCAGCATATGATAGAACAAATCCCAGTCGCCTCTGGCTTCAATGCCGATACGCGGCAGGTTGATGGTGGTAAAGCTGAGGTTGCCGCGCCCGCAGGTGACTTCACGGGAACGGTCATGGACATTGCCCATCACGCGGGTCCGGCAGCCCATATAAGCCACTTCGGAATTGTAATCGCCGGGCTTGTAATACTGCAGATTGAAGGGCGCGTCCAGAAAGCTGAAATTCGGGAAGAGGCGCTTGGCGCTGACCTTGCACGCCAGCCGGAAGAGATCATAGTTGGGGTCTTCCTTGTTGAAATTGACGCCTTCCTTGACCTTGAAAATCTGCACCGGGAAGATCGGCGTTTCGCCGTTGCCCAGTCCCGCGTCGGTTGCCATGAGCAGGTTGCGCATGACCATGCGTCCTTCGGGTGAGACGTCCGTGCCGTAATTGATGGAGCTGAACGGCACCTGCGCACCCGCGCGGGAGTGCATGGTGTTGAGATTGTGGATCAGCCCCTCCATCGCCTGATAGGTGGAACGGTCGGTCTCGGCAAACGCGGTGGCAAAGGCATTTTCACTGAGCTTTTGCAGCTCGGCGTCGGAGAGCGGCGAAAGTTCCGCCGGAAGCATCTGCCGGGCTTTGGCGTCGATGAGCGCCTGCCTGATGTCCGCCTTGCGGGAAATCGTAACGATACCGGACAGCAGCCCGTTTTCCAGCGCGGATGCAGCTCCCTCCGCCTGCTGGGTCGGCACGTCGTAGCGGTATTCCAGATAGAGCGCCAGCGCCTTAAAAAATTCCTTCACAAAGGTTTTTGCCACGCCGGGCGCCATGGAAAAATCGAAGTTCGGCACCGCCTGTCCGCCGTGCATTTCGTTCTGATTGGCTTGAATGGCGATGCACGCCAGCGCGGAATAACTCTGGATGCTCATGGGCTCGCGCAGATGACCGTGACCGGTGGAAAAGCCGTCCTTGAAGAGCTTGAGCAGGTCGATCTGGCAGCAGGTTTCGGTGAGCAGATAGAAATCCTTGTCGTGGATGTGAATATCGCCGCCGTTATGCGCGTCGGCAATGTCCTTATCCAGAATGTTGCTGTCCACAAAATATTTGGCGCTTTCCGAACCGTACTTGAGCATGGTGCCCATGGCGGTATCGGTGTCGATATTGGCGTTTTCGCGCTTGATGTTGGAATCCTTCGCATCCACAAAGGTGAGCGATTTGAAGATATCCATCAAATCCTTCTCGGTCTGACGGAGCTTGCTGCGTTCGGCGCGATAGAGGATATACGCCTTGGAGGTTTTGGGCAGATCGTGCGCGATGAGCACTTCCTCCACGATGTCCTGCACCTGTTCCACCGTGGGCGTCTGCCCGTGGGGAATCTTTTCCACTACCTCATTGGTCAGCGTCACAATGCTGTCCTGCGTCAGCGGTTCCTCTTTCACGGCGTTGCTTGCCTTGCGGATGGCTTCGCGAATCTTTGCCGCGTTGAAAGGAACGGTCTCACCGCTTCGCTTGATAATATACTCCGGATGGTTCGGCAAACCAGATCACTCCTCAAAGATGATGGGGGTACCCTTGTACCCCGCTGAAGGCGCCTTCCTGCGGCGCCGTTTTGGTACCTCGGGTATTATAACACAAGATATATGGAATTGCAAGTGCAAAAATACCAATATATTGATATTTTGGCAGAAAATCCCCCGTGTAAAACCGTGCAAAAACAGCGGGAACACCGATGAATCCGGTACTCCCGCTGTGGAAAACTTTGCTGAAAAATCTTTTGTGAGGGTTTTGGGAAAGTTTTTGGTGGGAGAAAATCAGTCATTTGTGAAGAGACTGTCTTCCTTTTTCCGGGTGGCTTTGCGTGCCGCTTGGGTGGCTTGGTCGTTGATGAAAACCGTACCTTCGTCGTCGATGTCCAGCTTGTCTCCCTCCCGGACCTTGGCGGGAAGGTCGGCGAGCGGTATCGCAAACATCCTGCGCTCCGCGTCCTCGCAGATGGCATAGATGCCGTCCATTCTGTCTACTGTCAGATGTCTCATGTTGCGTCTCTCCTTGCAATTTTATTCACTATTCACTATTCATTATTCATTATTCATTATTCATTAAATGCGGGGTC
>CAMJHU010000262.1 GCA_946405565.1 uncultured Clostridia bacterium | reverse complement strand
CACAATGACATAATACTTCTCAGAAAAATGCGCCGCCGCGTCCTCCCAGATCTGCCACGGGCAGAGTACGCCGTGAATCAGCATCATTTTGGGATTGCTTTCGTTGCCAAAAGTGTGGATATTCATATCATCATGCTCCTTTCGGATGGTTATGTATATCGGCAAACCCTTAATAGAGTTTGCCGCTCTTCTTTTCGGGGTCCGCCAGCGCCAGCACGCGCTTGGTGGTAATGGGATGGTCGCACACCAGATTCCAGCAGAAGATGAAGAATCCCTTGACCGTCCTGGCGTGTTCGATATAATCCTGATGATCGACCTGCTTGTAAAGATGAATGCCCGCCGTGAGCGCCATCATCGCGTCTATGCCGTCGCTGCCCGACAGAAGCTGCGCCAGCCGATCGCAGCTGTATTCACGGGTGCGCGAGGCGGTGCTGCCCAGAATCGGAATCATCTGCGAAAACATAATGGCATAATAATAGTGCATCGTGGCGTGCTTATAATAGATGTGCGCTATCTCATGCGCGATAATGAATCGGATGGTATCCATATCGTGATATTCGCGGTACGCCACTTCCAGCAGATCGGCATAAATCTCTATGTACTGCTTGAAGGGAATGAAGGTCGAAAAGGCGTTGAGTACACCGTTTCCCTGTATCATGTAGATTTTCGGCACCTTCTTCATGCCGAGCTTCTGGGCGTATTCCTCCACAATGGCGTAGATTTCGGGATAGGTCTTCGGGGTGATGCACACCGACATGGAACGGTACTGCGCATACACATAATACACCACAAACGGAATTGCCACAACCGTTATCACGATTTCCAGCAGGTAGAGCAGACTGTCGGGGAGATCGTTCGCCTCTTTTTCAACATCGTCGAGTTTCTCCACATCCGCGTCCCGCACATCTTCGACGTTTTCCAGATCCTCCATTTCCTCCACCACCGCGTTGTACACATCCTCGGCATAGGTGCGGGTATCCTCAAACGCGTAGAGGAAGAATCCGATTGCCGCCGCGATGATCAGCAGGTTCAGCACCACCAGACGGCGGTACCAGCGCCGTTCCGCCTTGTGACGGCACTGCTTCAGGATTTTTTTATCGATGGGCTGATAGCCGCCGTTTGTGCCGTTGCCGCCCCCGTCTGACCCTGTCGCGGGGACGGCGTACCCAGCCCCCGTATTGTCGTAGCTCGCGGGCGGCGGCATATAGACACCTGCCTGCCTGACAGGGGCATTCTGCTGATTTCCTTGGTTGTTCATCATCGCATCAGTCTCCTTTTGTGGGATAAATAGATTACAGTTTCCGATTTACTATCACTATACCATATTCCGCGCGATTTGTCAAAGGAATTGATTGCAATTGCCGGGTACAGATGGTATAATAGACAGGTATGATTTCAAAACAAGCAACACAAAAAAGGATGTGGCTGATATGGCAGAATATTCCATCAACACTTCGGACATCAAACAATGGTCGCCCCGTCTGCGCGCGGGTGACAGAGTGCTGCTCTCCGGCACGGTCTACACCTCCCGCGACGCGGCTCACAAGCGCATCATGGCGCTGCTCGACAGCGGTTCCCCTCTCCCCTACGATCTGGACGGCGCCGTGATTTATTATGCCGGTCCCACGCCCACGCCGCCCCATCTCGCCATCGGCTCCTGCGGTCCCACGACGTCGGGTCGCATGGACCCCTTCGCGCCCCGTATGCTGGATCTGGGTCTGGGCGCGATGGTGGGAAAAGGCGGACGTTCCCCGGAGGTCTGCGAGGCAATCCGCCGCAACCGTTCGGTCTATCTCTGCGCGGTCGGCGGCGCGGGCGCGCTGGCTTCCCAGTGCATCACCTCCTGCGAGGTCATCGCCTTTGAGGATCTGGGCTGCGAATCGGTCAAGCGCCTCACCTTCGACAAATTCCCGCTCATCGTCGCCATCGACTGCGAAGGCGGCACGCTCTTCGCCTGACAGTGGGAAGGAGGAACTCACGTTGCGATCTTTCATGTGCAGACGGCTGCTGTCGCTCACAGCGGTCCTGCTGACAGCGTTTATGCCCTGTGTGCCGGTGTTCGCGTCGGCAGAAAACGCCGTTTCGGGAGACGGCACCTTTCTTACTCTGACCCTTGAAGACCCGTCCACCGACAAACCCTACACCAAGGGGCGCAAGGCGCTCGATGACGACGAAACCACCTTTGTCACCTTCAACAAGGGCAAAACCCTCCGTCTGTCGTCGGAGCAGCCCTTTGTCAGTCTCTATGTCAAATGGGAAACCCCCTGCCAGTGGACGCTCACCCTGCCGGACGGTACCACGTTCGATGGCGGCAAGGACGGCTTCATTCATGAATACTGCCGTCTGGGACAGGCGGTGCAGTCGGCGGAACTGACGATACCCGACGGCGCGATGCTCACCGATATCTACGCCTTCGCCGACGCCAATCCCCCCGACTGGGTGCAGCTCTGGGAACCGCCCTGCGAGAAGGCAGACTTACTGGTGCTGCCCACCCACGCCGACGACGAGCATCTGTGGTTCGGCGGCGCACTGCCCTATTACGCGGGGGAACTTGGCTATGACGTGCAGGTGGTCTATCTCACCAACCACGGCGAAACCATCCGCAATCATGAACGGCTCAACGGTCTGTGGACCGTGGGCGTGCGGCATTACCCGGTCATCGGACGCTTTCCCGACGTACTCGCCACCAAAGAAAGTCTCGACGCTGCCGCCTATCGCTTCGGCTACGACAACGTGGTCAAATTTCAGGTGGAAAACCTCCGGCGGTTCCGTCCCCGCGTGGTCATCGGTCATGACATGAAAGGCGAATACGGTCACGGCGCTCACAAGCTCAACGCCAAGACCCTGCTCGAAGCGGTGGCGCTCACGGATGATCCTTCCGCTTATCCCGCCAGTGCCGAAAAGTACGGCACCTGTCAGGTGCAGAAATGCTACCTCCACCTGTGGAAGAAGAACCAAGTGGTGGTGGACTGGGACAGCATGTCGCTCACGCGGTTCGGCGGCAAATCCGCGCTGGATATGGCAAAAGAGGGCTTTGCCTGTCATCAGAGCCAGCTCAAATATTACAGCATCGAGAAGGACAGCGTCAAGTACGACTGCCGCAAATTCGGACTTGCCTATACCACGGTCGGTGAGGATACCGAAGGCGTGAACGATCTGTTTGAGCACGTAGACTGGTCGGACAAGGTGCAAATACAGGAACCCTCTCCGTCTGACCCGAATCCCGACACCCAGCCGGTGTCCCCGGGTGATGTCGGGACGGTATCCCCTTCCGACACGAAACGGGGCTTCGATTGGGGACGGTTCCTGCCGTCCGACGCGAAGTCGGTACTGCTGGCGGGCGTGGCGGCGCTGATGGTGCTTGCCACGGCAGGCGTCTGCGCCATGTGCGCCGGACGCAAACGGTAAAGACGCAACAGAAATTATTCATTTTGCCTAACAGTACCCTTAATTTGCAGGATTCAAATTGTAAAATTGCAAATTTTTTCAGAATTGCCTGATTTTATATTGACAAACCGCCTCGGGCGTATTACAATGATAGTTACCGCACTAAAGGTCGTCTCCCCGTGAATCGCGGGAGGCTTGACCTGTCAATTCAATCTGACATAAGGAGAAATGCAAAATGGCTTTTAAGAATCAGTATCTTGCAGACCTCATGGAAACTGTCAAGAAGCGCAACCCCAATGAGCCGGAGTTTCATCAGGCTGTCACCGAAGTTCTCGAATCCCTCGAGCCTGTGATCGAAAAGCACCCTGAATATATCAAGATGGGCGTCCTCGACAGCATCGTGGAGCCCGAAAGAATCATCAAGTTCCGCGTTCCGTGGATTGACGACAAGGGCAATGTCCATGTCAACCGCGGCTTCCGCATTCAGTTCAACAGCGCGATCGGTCCCTACAAGGGCGGTCTCCGCTTCCATCCCTCTGTATATGAAGGTATCATCAAGTTTCTCGGCTTCGAGCAGATCTTCAAGAACTCCCTGACAGGCTTGCCGATCGGCGGCGGCAAGGGCGGTTCCGACTTCGACCCCAAGGGCAAGTCGGATATGGAAGTTATGCGCTTCT
>CAMJHU010000261.1 GCA_946405565.1 uncultured Clostridia bacterium | reverse complement strand
CGAGGGACGCGCCGAGGGACGCGCCGAGGGACGCGCCGAGGGACGCGCCGAGGGAATCATTGAAACTACGCTTGGCGCTATCAGAAGTGTGACGGAAACGCTTCATGTAAGTGTGGAACAGGCAATGGGCGTGTTGAAAATCCCGGAAAGTGAAAGAGAAAAATACCGCACGCTTCTGGCGCAGGAGTAAGACGAATCGGACATTTTTGATTAGGCAGTATCCAAATGCAAGTCGGGATTCTCACAGATGTTCGTGTGAGAATCCCGACTTTTTTATGAAAGGAAAAAGCAGTTTGGAGAAGGTGACAGCATGAACTGTGAAGTGTTCATTTCCTACAAACGTGAGGTCTCGGAGGACGGCATACCGATACGAGATCAGGTGATGGCGTCGTCGCTGTACGATATTTTGACCGCACATGGTGTAAAGGCTTTTTTCAGTGAGAAGGATTTGTCCGACCCGGAAGCGTCTTATGCCATTTATAAGGCGCTGCATGAGGCTCAGATATTGGTGGCGGTTGCCACGAGCCGTGAAAATCTGGAGTACGAGCGGACTTTCAGCGAATGGAGACGGTTCCGCAATACGATTTTGAACGGTGAAAAACCGGACGGGGAGATTGTGACGTATCTGGAACATATGACGGCGGATGAATTACCTTTTGCACTCAGCGATACCGCCGTGTTTTCTTCAGATGAAACAGATGCACTGGTCAGATGGGTCAAAGAAGGGCTTGGACTCACGGATGATGCGGCGCTGCATAAAGAGCCTTCGGACAGTTGTGAGCCGTTTGAGGCGCCAATGTACTGTGACGGTGCCGAAGAAACCGATGCTTTTTTGGAATGGCAACAAGAAGGCGCCGAGGATGATCATGATTTTTCCATTATGGATGACGGTGAGATTATCGATGAAACAAAAGGGGAATCTCCACAGAAGGAACGACGTCATCTCCGTCTGGCGGCAGCAGTATTGATGATACTCGCAGTGATATCACTGGCTGCGGTGATGGCGGTGATTCTCTCGCGGCGTGATACCCGGGCAGCAGCCGCACCGTCTGAACCTGTCGTCGCAGAACAAATACACAGTGGATATCGCGAATCGGAAAAGTGCCGCAGTATCACGGAGCTTGTTCCCACCGATTCAGTCAAGCGAGAAGATCACCTGCGTATGGGTGTATGGGAACAGGACGGCGACGATGCCAACGGCACCGAATATCTGGAATGGCGTGTGATTGCCATGGAGGACGGCAAAGCGCTTCTGTTGACGGAATATGTAATTGCCCACAGAGCGTATGATGAGACGGAATCCTATAAAAATGCTGATTGGGAGGACTGTACACTCCGGCATTGGCTGCATGAGGTGTTTTTGAAGGAGGCTTTCTCCAAGGAGGAACGGGAAAAAATTGTCCCGGTGATTACCTCGGAGGATACCGGAGACGGCGACGATACGGAAGGATGGGATGATGTACAGGATTGGGTTTTTATGCTCAGCATCGAAGAAGTGCGGCATTATCTGGTTTCCAATGACAATGCCAAGGGATTGGTGACGGACGCCGCTTACGAGAGTGAATATGATTCCGATGAGCGGTACGGCAACTGGTGGCTGCGTTCTCCCGGCGGCAAGCAGGGAAATACCGCGTATATCCGTTACAGCGGGAGTGCCAACAGCTATGGCAAGGCAGCGATTTCTCAAAGTATCGGCGTGCGTCCGGCGGTATGGGTGCGCCTGCGGGAAACAGATGAATAACGTCCAATAACACAGAGCGCGTCATTTGTAAAAAAAATGACGCGCTTGTCTTTGTGGAAATGAGAAAAGGGTTAATACCCGAATACGTCGAGGGGGGAGGTTTCCTTTTCAAAAGGATCGCGGGTGTCAATGAACCGGATAGCCTTTCCGGTGCCGAGCGCGACGCACATAGGCGCGTCGGTTGCGACGGTCACGCTCAGATTGGTATGCTCAGCGATGAGCTTGTCCATGCCATAGAGCCTGGCGCCTCCGCCGGTGAGTGTGATGCCGTTGCCGGACAGCAGATCGCCCGCCAGCGCGGGAGGGGTTTCTTCGAGTGTCCGCTGCACGGCGCGATAAATACGCACGGCAGGTTCTTCAAAGGCTTCCGTGATTTCTTCGGAAGTAATGGAAATCATGGCAGGCATACCGGTTTGGGTACTGCGACCTTTGACCGTGACGGTCATGGTTTTTTCGCGCGGTATGACGCCGCCGGCTTCCTTCTTGAGTATTTCGGCGGTGCGGGGACCGATGATAAGACCGTGTTCTTTTCGGATATGCTCCGTCAGCGCCTGATTAAAGGACTGTCCCGCGGTCTTGATCCAATGGGACGCAGCGGTGCCGTTGACCGACATCACGCCGATATCGGTAGTATCGCCGCCGATATCGCATATCATGACGCCGCGGGGCTTGGAAATGTCCAACCCGGCGCCGAGTGCTGCCGCGACGACGGTTTGAATCAGACACACCTTGCGTGCGCCGGCTGCCCGCAGGGATTCCACAACCTCCTGTTTTTCCACCTCGGATACGCCCGCCGGTACGCATACTACCACGCGCGGCATAAAAATGCGGCTGCCGCAGACCTCTTTGACGTAGGCGGTCAGCATGATTTCGGTGAGACGAAAGTGCCTGATACGACCGTATTGCAGCGGACTTACCACAGCAATACGGTCGGAAGTGCGTCCCAGCATATGGCGGGCGTCCGAACCAAAGGCGAGTATTTCGTCGGTGTCCCGATCCACGGCTACCATGGTAGGTTCGTTCAGCGCAATCTCCCTGCCGGGCGTAAAGATTTTGACTGACGAGGAACCGAGATCAATGCCCACGTCCATACCGAATTTATGTGTTTTCAATGTCGTTCATCTCCCGGAGGACAGGTTATGGTAAGTTGTTTTTAAGAAGGTACAGGCGTTATCGCGTGATACTGAAAAGGTCGGCTATCGTTTCTTCACACGGTTTTTCCTCCGCCAGATCCGCTGCCGCGTCCGCGACAGGCAAGGCGAATAATACCGTGCCGGGACCGCTGCAGAGTGCCCAGACACAGCAGGGGTAATCGGGGTGTATCCCTATAACCGGCAAACCGTCGTACGCGATACAATATGCCTGCGAAAGCACATACGCGCTTTCCGTGGTCGGTACGGCGGAAAAGAGCGCTGTCAGTTCCGCTTCTATCTGTGCGGCTGCGCGGTTTTCGGAATCGATAAGAAACGGCAGAGATCTTGTGAGACGGCGGGATGTCCAGCGATCGGCGGCAATTCTGCCGTCTGGCGTGAAGGCGAAGGACGTGTGGGGGTTGCCGAACCGGCGTATATGACAGCGTCCCGGCCAGCAAGCGAGATTTTCCGCGGACAGCGGGCGGGTGATGAGACAGTCATGCGTGAAGCGGCAGATATCGGGCAGCACGGTTCGAAGACCCCGACTGCCGGTGGCCATGATCAGCCGGTCAGCGTAAACTGTCCGGTGGGATGCTGCCAGAATGCGTACACCGGCGTTGTCGTCAGGCGGAGGATCTATCGCAAGCGGTCCGCAGTGTTCAAAGACGGCAGCGCCGTGTTTCACGGCAAGTTTCAGACACAGATGAAGCAGATAATAGGGCTGCAGCGATGCCCCGAACCCCTTGCTCAGAAGACCGTCGCGGATATCAAATCCAAAGGTATCCCGTGCCGTTTCCCGGGAGAGACGGACACAGTCGAACCGGTGGCGGCGGCGTGCGCGATATTCATGTTCGAGAAGCGCGGATTCACGGTCGTCATCTGTATAGAGCAGTGAATCCCGCCGTTCAAATCCGGAGAGAAAACCGTCATTTCCCTCCTGTCCGTCGAGTGAACGGCAGAGGTGCTCCAGCTCGTCGAGTGTCTCACTGCCGAGTGTCAACAGGCGCAGGGAAGTTTCCATGGGAAAATGCCGGCTCATGCCGACAAGGGTCATGCCGAAATCCGCGTCCACCTGAACGGGAAGGCAGGCATCCTCCCCGAATCCGATAGAGCGGTCGGCAAGCATTACCACGCTCCGTCCCCGTTCCGCCAGCCGGAGGGTACACAGTGCGGCGGTGAGACCGTCGCCTA
>CAMJHU010000260.1 GCA_946405565.1 uncultured Clostridia bacterium | reverse complement strand
GCAGGGCAGGAGCCCTGCCGGGGACCGGGGCAGCGCCCCGGCAGGCAGGCGAAAGCCTGCCGAGCGAATCGCGCCAAGATGAACAACGGGGAAGGGCGAATCCAGAAAAAGAACCCTCTCAAATAAATTATCCCAACGATTACACATCAGAAAGAGGTATCCCAAATGAAATGGTTCACCATTGTCAGACGAAACAAAAGAAAAAACCAGGAAAATGATACATCCCTCACCCAACTGCTCCGCCACGCGGTGCAGATTTCGGGATTCCTGCTCCTGCCGGGACTGTTCCTGCTCACGCTGGACGCCTTTCGTGGCGTGTGGCAGGCAGTACTCGGCGGAGAGTTCACATGGAGCGCGCTGGGCGTGCCGCTGCTGATGCTGCTCGCGGTACTGCCGGTGACGGCGCTCTGGGGACGGTTCTTCTGCGGCTACCTCTGCGCCTTCGGCGGTATGCAGGAGCTTCTGTCCGCTGTCGCCGACCGTCTGGGACTGCCCACGATCCAATTGTCGGAGCGTGCCGACCGCATTCTTCGCAAGGCAAAATATGTCGTACTGGCGGCTCTGGTGATCTGCTGGACGTTCGGGGTTTCCTATGAATCCGCCAGCCCGTGGCAGGTATTCGGACGGTATGCGCGGTATGACGGCTGGTCGGACTTGAGCGGATGGCTGACCGTCGGCGGTGTGCTGCTGGCGGCGGTGATGGGACTGTCGCTGGTGACGGAACGGGGCTTCTGCCGGTATTTCTGCCCGCTGGGCGGTATCTTTGCGGGCATCTCCCGCTGGCGGCTGTTCCGGGTCAAGCAAAAGGGAAGCTGTGTGGGCTGCGGTCAATGTGACGCGGCGTGTCCGATGGGCATTGATGTTTCGCGCGAAGCGACCGCAGGCGGTGTTACCTCCGCCGAATGTATCGACTGTTTCCGATGTGTATCCCAATGCGGCGCCAAGGCACTGTACACCGCGCCGCGTGAAGCCGTGGCGGGCAGTGCGGCGGCACTTGCCATCGCGGGACTGTATCAGGTGGGTACCATTGCCGTATCCTCTCCGATTCATATGACCGGCGGTCTGACCGCACTTTCGCAGGGGCAGTATCCCGACGGCACCTATGAAGGCAGTGCGCGGGGCTATCGCGGCACGGTGTCCGTGAAGGTGGTTGTCGCGGGCGGCGCGATAGAATCCATTACCGTCGAGAGCTACCGTGACGACGACCAGTTCTTTGAGCGGGCGAAGAATTCCGTCATCAGCGAGATTCTGGCGCGTCAGTCCACCGACGGCGTATCGACGGTCAGCGGCGCGACGTACAGCAGCCGCGGCATTATCAATGCCGTTGCCGACGCGCTGGGCATCACCCAGTCGGTAGAGGCGGATACGTCGGATGATCTTCCCGAACTGCCCCGTCATGATCGTTCCGAATCGGAATACGGTTCTTCGCGGAAAGGCAGACAGCGCCGCCATTCTTCCGATGATTCCCAAACGTCCGGCAATTCCAAAAACGCCAGCAATTCCAACGCCAATCAGACCGCGCCGGACACCGGCAGCGATTTTGCCGGACTGACGGACGGCACTTATTCCGGACAGGGGCAGGGCAGAAACGGCAGTATCACGGTGTCGGTGAAAGTTTCGGGCGGCAAGGTGACTTCCATTACCGTGGAAAGCTCCAATGAAGACGCACCCTATCTCAACCGCGCGAAGGATACCGTGATCGGCGAGATCATTGACAGCCAGTCGCTCAACGTGCGGACCGTCAGCGGCGCGACCATGAGCAGCAACGGCATTATCGACGCGGTTGCCAACGCGCTGGGAATGTCCTTCACCAATCCCAATTCCTCTATGACAAGAGGTCGTCACTAAGGAACTATGCAGAAATAATTGATACATTTCAATTGCTGAAACACGCAAGCATGTGGTTTTATGCTGTCGGTTTGTCATTTACTTGTGATACTTGGTCCCTGCCTGAATGGAGAAGGCACGGTAGAGCTGTTCGCAGAGCATGACGCGGGCAAGCTGATGGGGGAAGGTCATGGGCGACATGGAGAGCCGCAAGTCGGCGCGGGATTTGACGGCATCGCTCAGCCCATATGAACCGCCGATGATAAAGGTTACGCGGCTTTTGCCGTTGACCGCCGCACGGGACAGTTCCTCCGCCAGTGCCGTCGAAGAGAGCATCTTTCCCTCAATACACATCGCCGCCACAAAATCCCCCGGTGACACTTTAGCAAGCAGGCGTTCTCCCTCGGTTGCGATGACCTTTGCAACGTCCGCGTCACTATACGATTTGGGCAGACGGCTTTCGGGCAGCTCCGTCACGGAGAATTTGCAGAACGCTCCCAGGCGTTTGGCGTATTCCTCGCAGGCGTCCCGCCAGTAGGCTTCTTTGAGATTTCCCACGCAGAGAATCTGAACCGTCAGCATGTTTTGATTTACCTTCTTTCACGGAAAGATTTTCGTCATGACCACGACTGCCGCAGCAGTTTCCCAATGCGCCGCCGGAGTGCCGGAGAGATGCCGGTGGGCGGGGGGATGGGTTCCCCGCGCAGACGGCGCTCAATGGCGTGATATACTTCGTCCTCTGTCATTTGATTGCAGGGACGGTCACAGAAGGGCAGTCTGTCGCCGCATACCAGACGATAAACGGTTACGCCCAGCGCGTAGGCGTCAGTCGCCGGATTGCAGGGCTGTCCGGCGCGTGCTTCGGGAGCGCAATATCCTTCGCTGACCGTGCGGGCAGGTTCCCCGCGTCGGATCACACTGCCGAAATCCCCCAGCAGCCAGCCTTTGCGCGGATCGTAATAGAGATTGTCAGGTTTGACGTCGCCGTGAACCAGTCCCCTGCGGTGAATGACTTGCAGTGCGGCAGCTATATCGCGGTAGAGGGCAGTCACTTCCCGCTCATGGAATGGCGGTGAAGGGAGGTTGTCCCAGCGTTCGCGGAAGGTCAGAAGCTTGGGCATCAGCAGAAAGACCTCACAGCGGTCGGAGGTTCCGGACGCGGAACGGCGGATCGTATCCGCCAGCAGCGGCACAATATGACGGCATCCCCGCAGCCTGCGTCCCGCTTCCGCGTCCCGCAGTGCCGTTTCCCAGACGTCGTCGCCGGGCGTGCATTCATATACTTTCAGAACAAAAGCCGTGTCTCCGTCCCCACCGTCGGTTCGGCAGGCGGAATAGACACGGCTTTCCTTGCCTTGATACAGCAGCGTCCCGGGACGGTAGGCACGTCCTTGGAGCGTTACCGTACCGTCGTCCGGAGGAATAGTGCTGCCGAAAGCCGCAGAGAGGGAGCGGCTCATCGTTTGTCGTTCTTGACGCTGCGAAGCACCAGCGCGCTGATGGTACAGAAGACCACGATGGTCAGCACAATAATGCCCCACGTCATAAGGAGATTGCTTGCGGAATGCTGATAGATGGGGTTGAGATTGAGGTCGTAGGTCTGCTGGAGCTTTTCATCCTTGTAATTGAGCGAAAGGTAGTTCCACAGCACACCGTTGAGATTGGCGGTATTGCTGAAAGCCTGCATCCCCCAGCGGCTCACGCACACCCATGAGAGAATCTCGGTGACGCCTTTGAGCTTGAAGAGAATGCCGGAGAAGAGCAACTGCGGAATCAGGATAATCGGTGCGAACACCATTGCGCGGTCGGTGTTTTTAACCATAGAGGAAACCAGCAGCCCCAGTGACGAGGACGACACCGTAATGAGTACCAGCGTAATCATCATCTCAATCAGAGAATTGTGGAAAATCACGCCTTGCTCCGGCAGACCGATGGTGGCAGCGAAGACCGCCAGCATGAGTCCGCACTGCACGATGGCGAGAAGGGTCTGCACGGCTAGCTTGGAGCAGATGTAGGCGCTCAGCCGCACGTCGGACATATATTCCCGTCGCACAATGTTGCGTTCCTTGCAGACCTCCTGAATGGAGTTCATCAGACCCACCCATATGCCCGCGCAGGAGAGACAGAAGAGCATGGACTGGGCGTCGAAGTAGGATTTGAAGGTGTTTTCCACGGTCACGAAGGAGAAGAGATAGGCGATCAGCGGTCCCTGCAGCAGGTTTTTTCGGGATATGGTTTCCAGCGTGGAAAAT
>CAMJHU010000259.1 GCA_946405565.1 uncultured Clostridia bacterium | reverse complement strand
CATCATGCAGCAGCGCTACAATCGTGGTTGCTTCGTCTTCCATCTGCTCCGCCACATGGAACGGATGAAACACATAAGGCAGACCGGTTTTATCCACCTGTTCCTTATGCGCGTCAAACATGAGCCGCATGGCTTTGCGCGTCATAGGCGTATAAATCATCTGAATCCCTCCGTTTGATATTTTTTCCGATGATATCACCGTCTGTTTTTATGGGCGGACGCAAGGGTTTTCTTTCGATACGATCGGGATTTTACTCCTTTTTTCGGTGGCGCGATCAACCGATCTGAAATCACATCCACCAATTGATCAGACGCAAAATACAGCACACAACCGCAGGTAAATGCAATCCCTGTCAGAATCAGCTTGCGGGCAAATTTTTTACGTCGTTTTGCCAGTTCTTTTTTCACCTGCTTATTGACCGCTTTTCTGATTTCCTGCGCCACCTTTTCTTTCGCCGCGTCACTCAGACCGTTCAAGGCATCGCTTATTTTCTCCGCCATGGCAAAGATTCCTCCCATTATGTAAAAAATGTAAAAAAATTCATAAAGCAGCTGCCTTCGCAGCCTATTTGATTATTATACCATTCCCCTCTCCATTCGTCAAGCATCCCGGAAAAAGGGAATAAAGTAGCGGAAGTGACGAAAAAAGAAGCGGCTGTATTGACTTTGAAAAAAAAGCGTGATAAAATATAAGCGTTGCAAATCTCAAAAGCAAAAGGAGTGATGTTTCGTGTCAAGCGGCGATAGTTACGGAGGCAAACGGAAGAACACGGCAAGGGTCGGTCTGCCTTGTACCATGGAAACCACAGCGATTCCTGCGCCGACCGGACAGGAAACACGCTGAACCGTTCCCGATCCTTTGTCGTCTCCGTATGCTTTCGGGCATAGGGAGCTTTTTTGATTTGTTTGTCCGTTGCTGTTGATGAAGTTTATTACTTGCAGCATATTTCATCAAATGAACGGAGTGATACACATGGCAAAGGAACCGATTTCCGGCGCGGAAGAACTGACGGCAGCCGTACGCCCGGATTATGAAAACGAAATTGCCGCCATTATCAGGGGAAACCTGTCTCCTCACATGATACAGAACCGGCTGGGGGATTATCATGAGAACGACATCGCGCAGGTCATGCCCCGCCTCTCGCCTCAGGAGCGGAAAAAGCTCTGCCGTATCTGCTCGGTGGAAATGCTGGCTGAGATTTATGAACATCTTGACGAGGAAACGGCGAGTCTTTATCTGACCGAAATGCCCATTCAAAAAGCCTCTGATGTAATTTCGGCACTCGAACCGGATACGGCTGTCAATGTGCTGCATGAAATTCCCAAGGAAAAACGCGAACTGATCATCGAAACCCTGCCCAGCGAAATCAAGAAAGATATCCGCCTGATTGCCTCTTTTGACGAGGACGAGATCGGCAGCCGCATGACCACCAATATGATTCATATCCAGCGCGGCATAACGGTCAAGGATGCCATGAAGGAGCTGATTCGCCAGGCAAGGGAAAATGACAATATTTCCACTATCTTCACGGTGGATGAGAACAACGAATTTTACGGCGCCATTGACCTCAAAGACCTCATCACAGCGGATGCTTCTCAGGAGTTGGAATCACTGATTGCCACATCGTTCCCCTATGTATACGCCAGTGAATCCATTGATGACTGCATTGAGAAATTGAAGGATTATTCCGAGAATTCCATTCCCGTGCTGGACAATTTCAACCGCCTGCTGGGGGTCATCACTTCACAAAGTATTATTGAGGTAGTCGATGACGAGATGGGCGAGGATTATGCGCGGCTGGCAGGTCTGATTGCTGAAGAAGACTTGCAGGAACCGCTCCGGGAAAGCATGAAAAAACGTCTGCCGTGGCTGCTGGCGCTGCTGGGACTGGGCATTGTCGTGTCCGGTGTCGTGGGACTGTTTGAAGCGGTTGTCGCGCAGCTCACACTGATTATGGCGTTTCAGTCGCTGATTCTCGATATGGCAGGCAACGTGGGAACCCAGTCGCTGGCTGTCACGATCCGGGTGCTGACCGACGAAACTTTGACGCTGGGACAAAAGCTCCATCTGGTGACCAAAGAAATGCGCATCGGCTTTTTCAACGGTCTGCTGCTCGGTCTGCTCTCGTTCGTGCTGGTGGGGAGTTATCTGATGATCTTTAAGCAGAAGCCCGTTCCCTTTGCTTTCGCCGTTTCGGGCTGTATCGGCGCTTCGCTCATTCTGTCCATGCTGATTTCCAGCGCGGTGGGAACCTTTATCCCGCTCTTTTTCAAAAAGATCAAAATTGATCCCGCCGTAGCATCCGGTCCACTGATTACCACGGTAAACGATCTGGTCGCTGTGGTCAGCTATTATGGTCTGAGTTGGCTGCTGCTGATCCGGACGCTGCACCTCCACTCCTGAATGGTAAGTTGCTATGTATGATGAATGCTTCTCCTCCCTTAGCCGTTGCTCTGTACGGCTAAGGGATTGCTGCTTTCAGGCTGGAAAAAAATGAAAAAATTTCTGTCTGCCTGTAACGAAAGGCTTCCCACAAAGACGAATATAGTGGAAGGAGGAAAGCGGCATGGGCTTTGAAGATATTTACAGCCTGTATAAACAAGACGTCTTTTGCTATCTTTGCGGACTGACAGGAAATGCGGATGAAGCCGAAGAACTGCTGGCGGAGACCTTCTTCCGGGCATTTTTGGGATTTCAGGCTTTCCGCAGTGAAAGCAGCGTGAAAACATGGCTGTTCGCTATTGCCAAACACGTTTTTTATCAGCATCTTACCAAAAAAAGACGGGAAATCCCCGTCGAGGATACATTTCTTTACCCGCTGTGCGAATGTGGCATTGAAAACGCAAGCGATACGCAAAACACCGTCACATTGACGCAGCTGGTTTCCTCTCTGCTTGCAAGAAAGGACGAACGCAGTCGCAGGGCTTTTCATCTGCGGCTGACGGGCTTTTCCTTCCGTGAGATCGGACAGGCATTGGGAATCTCGGAAAATTCCGCCCGTGTACTTGTACATCGTGTCAGGCTGTATCTGCAAACTGAACTGAAAAAGGAGGGGTACGGAAATGAGTGACCGTATCATGAATTCATCCACTGTCACCTGCGGCATCGTGCAGGATCTGGCGCCGCTGGTCGCCGACGGTGTGGCGTCCGAGGAAAGCAGGGAAGCGGTGATGTCACATATCGCTTCCTGCAAGGAATGTGAGGCACTGATGGAGACACTTGCATCATCTGCCATCGAAACCAAAAACGACAAAAGCCAAAGCACCCCGGCTTTCGTCACATCCCCAAAACCCGACGATCAAAAAATCATGGCATATATCCGTCGGCGCGCAGTGTATTTCATTGCCCTTGTTACACTGCTGGGTGCGGCAGCCGGCGTAATGATGACAGCCACGTCGCTGCAATTTCAGAATTTTCTCATCATGCCGCTGGTCGGCGCACTGTCCTACGCCTGCTTCAAAGAAAAGGGACTGCTGTCTTGCCCCGCTGTATTTGTCATGACATTCCTGCACGCCGCTGTCAGTTCGATGTTGGCAGGGGATTGGTCGGATTTTTCCGGCTTTCTCATCTATGGCGTTATTTATGTGATACTGATTCTCGTGGGAATTTGTATCGGCGCCTTACTGACTATCATTGCGGCAAAAATGCAAATCAGTAAAAAAAATACCATTTCCAGAAAAAAAGCCATCTTAAAAATCGGGGCAGGTGCTGCGGCACTGATACTCATTACAGGCATACTGTTTGTGTACAATGCTTTCTGCGGCAATTTCATTTCGGCGATGATTGCCAAACACCGTGTGTCGGAATACATCGCGCGAACTTATCCAAGTCATTCCTATCAGATTTCCCCCGCAAGTTATGATTTTAAAACAGGGGGCTATACCTGCCGCATTATCGACCCCGACAGCGCTGACCGCAGCTTTACAGCAGGAACCTCTTCGGGCGGAAACGTCTATGACACCTATCAGGATGTGCTGGACATGACTACCACCCTCACGCGGCTGGAAATGGCATACAGGGACGCGCTCGATCCGCTGATTGATTCACATTTCACTGATGAGAATGAATTTGGTTATCCC
>CAMJHU010000258.1 GCA_946405565.1 uncultured Clostridia bacterium | reverse complement strand
AGTTCTTTTGTGGTGGTCATCGGATGAGCCCCCATTCCGCAAACTTCTCGAAACCTCCGACAGAGTCGATATAATCCTTGGCAATCTTTACGACCGTTTCATACGGGAGCCCGTCCACATACTCGTCTCCGATAGCGCAGCAAAGCTCGACCGTCTTGCCGGTTTTCTGAGCGGCAAGCCACAGATAGATGTTCACGCTGAGGTCGGCTTTAGAGAGATGCCGATATTGATAAACGGCGACGGGATAGGCTTCTGCGTCGTCGGGTGCTTGGAGAGAAATCCCATGCGGTTTGTCATTTCCTCGCACTGTATCCATCGAGCGGAGCACATCGCGTACCGCTCCAACAGCTGCGGAGACACCTTTGAAGCACAGCCGATCTTTTTCAGCCACTCCCACGTTTCCGTGTAAATATCTTCCGCCTGCAGCTTACTGCCGTCGCGCTGTTCGGCAGACAGAAAATCATGCGGCTTAGGCATATCGACACCTTCGACTTCGGGAATATCCAGCACTTCAAGTTTCCGACCGCCGGGATTACCCTTTTCGGCTTTCTCCTTGACAGCGGATTTTTTTCGTCCCGCACCGGGTCTCGCACCGCCTCTGCCGCCTGTATTATTCGATTTTGTTGGCACTGTTTCACCGCCTTTCGCTCCGGGTCCTTTATTACCCTTTTGATTTCGCCTTTTTTGCGCACGTTACCCCGGGCCGTTGCCCGGCTGATCGGTCACAGAGATTGAGACCGCCCTTGCTGCCCTTGAGTTGACGCGACCCATTCGATTTTGTTGTAAAGTGATTTAAAAATTTTAATAAACTTATTGACTTACCCTATTATATAGGGTATAATGTATTCGAAGGATGATGCAGATATGACAAGAGAATTCGTAATGCTTCCTGAATTTGACAAACGATGGAAAGAAATAGGATTCACCGATGATGATTTAAAATCTTTGCAGGAAGAATTGACTATCAATCCCGAAAAGGGAGACTTGATTAGGGGTACCGGTGGGCTGAGAAAAATCCGGGTTGCGTTTGAAGGGCGCGGTAAAAGCGGCAGCGCGAGAGTTTGCTACGTTGATTTTGCTGTTTTTGAGCGTATTTATCTTATTACCGCATATACTAAAAATGAAAAAGATAATCTAACACCAAAAGAACGAAATGAAGTACATAAGCTGATTGATGTGCTGAAAACAAATTGTGAAAACAGGAGATGATAATATGAGCGTATATGAAAGCATTATAAAAGGTCTTAACGAAGCTATTGAATATGAATCCGGTACAGGGAATGCAAGAGTCGTTAAGTGTACCGTAAATCCCGTTCCCGACTTCCAAGCGGAAGAGATCAGGGATGTTCGTCTTTCGCTCGGAATGACTCAAATTACATTTGCCCAAGTAATGGGCGTGTCTGTAAAGACAGTTGAAGCATGGGAAGCAGGCACTAATAAGCCTGTTGGTTCAGCCAGAAGATTACTGAGTTTTCTTCAAAGCGATCCCGGTATGATTTCCCGCTTAAATGTTATATCCGCATAGAGTTTTGCCCGGCTGAGAAGGTCGGGCATTTTTATCTGTCTCCAAGCTCGTGATGGATTTTGTTGTGACACGAACGGCACAGCGCCATCAGGTTTCCGCGGGCATGGGTTCCGCCTTTTGATACGGGCAGCACATGATGCACCTCGTCCACCGGGGTGAGCTTGCCCTGTTCCAGACACATCTCACACAAAGGGTGCTCAGCAACATAGCGGTCACGGATACGCTTCCACGCTCTCCCGTATTTCTTATTGACATACGGGGAACGCTCATACTTGTCGTATTGCCGCCGCGCCTGTTTCCGGTGCTCTTCGCAGTACTGCCCGTCACACAGGTTCGGACAGCCGGGGTAGGAACACGGACGCCGTGGTTTCTTTGGCATAACCACACCTCCTTCCGGGCAAAAAGAAAAGCCCTGCGGCTGTTACACCACAAGGCTTGGATTTATTCGGTTTCCCTAATTATAGTATATCACTTTTGGCAGGTGGACATCAAGGGACAAAGGCGGACATTTCGGGCGTTTTTCAGATTTTCACCGGATTTTTTGGAAGAGTTACATGGCTGAGCGCCTTACCGTGCCAGCGGCGAATGGTGCGGGAGTCGGCATTCAGTTCAATCCCGATTTTGTCCCACGTGTAGTTGTGGATGTAGCGGTATCTCAATACCATTTGCTCATTAGGGTTGTCCACCGAGCCGATAACCGTTCGCATTTCTTCCTTGAGATTAACAAATAGATCAACCTCGGCGTCGATCTTTCGCTCAAGCTTGTCAATGCGCTCAATGGCGCTGACGAATGGTGCGCCGCCGTTACGGGAACGCTTTACTTTTTCATCCAATGCCGAAGAGGTGATGTTGGAGAGCATAGCCCTCAATTCATCAACCTCCGCAATATCCGAGTTGATGCGTTGGTTTAATCTGTATGCCTGTCTGAAATATTCCTTAGCTGTCATCAGAAATTTACCTCCTTCTGTAATTCTGTGATTATGTATTCGCCATTAACTGACGTCAGATCGCGAAACCATTGTGAAAGGAAAAACTCTTCTATATCCGATTTCAAATCCAGAGCGACCTGTTTTCTCGGTCTCCTTATCAGAACTCTGAGAACCTTCTTGTAATCCTTAGCGGCTCGGACAACAATCGCCTGAACCAGATCTTCGTAATTTCTGTCCATTTCACACCTCCAGATTTGCTTTGACGGCGTCGATGAGAGCCGACTGTGTTTTATCCTTTTTTTCGAGAGCGTGGATGATTTGTTCATCAATCGTTTTCTCCGCGACTATGTGATAAATGACAACGGTTTTTGACTGCTGACCCTGACGCCACAGCCGGGCGTTTGTTTGCTGATACAGCTCCAAGCTCCATGTGATGCCGAACCATATCAGCGTAGAACCGCCTGCCTGTAAATTCAGACCGTGACCGGCAGAGGCGGGGTGAATCACCGCGACGGGAATATCGCCGTTATTCCAATCGGTAATATCACGGGAGGTTTTGATTTCGCGCACATCAAAGCGTTTTTTGATACGCTCCAAATCGTGCTTGAACCAATATGCTACTAATACAGGCTTACCGTTTGCCGCCTCAATCAAATCCTCCAGAGCATCGAGCTTTTTGTCGTGTACGGCGATTATCTTTCCGTCGTTGCCGTAGATCGCGCCGTTTGCAAGCTGCGCCAGCTTATTTGATAAGACAGCGGCATTGGCGGCATCAATTTCTTCTCCCTTGAGAGAAACGACTAAATCTTTTTTGAATTTTTGATATATCTTCCGTTCCTTTTCCGACAAAGCGACCTTTACTTGGTTATACACGCATTCGGGCATCTGCAGATAATCCTCCGCTTTCATGGATATGGTGATGTCGGATATCTGACTGTATATCGCCTCCTCAGCGCCCGGCAGAGGCTTATAGCTGAACACCACCATGCCGTTGCGCTTGTCCGGCATAAAAAACCGCTCACGATAGTGGGATATATACCGACCGAGTCGTTTTCCGAGATCGAGCAGTCTGAACTCTGCCCATAAATCCATCAGACCGTTAGAGGAAGGTGTACCTGTCAGTCCCACGATCCGTTTTACTGCCGGTCGTGCTTTCAAAAGGCTTTTGAATCTCTTAGCGCGGTGACTTTTGAACGATGACAGCTCATCGATGACCACCATATCGAAATCAAACGGAAGTCCGCTCTCTTCGATCAGCCATGTGATGTTCTCGCGGTTGATGATGTACACGCTGGCTCTCTGCAGCAGTGCGGCGCGACGTTCGGTTTCCGTACCAACCGCTACCGAATAACTCAGACCGTTGAGGTGATCCCACTTCTCAATCTCCGTCGGCCAAGTATCCCGTGCCACTCTCAGAGGAGCGATAACCAGAACCTTACGAACCTCAAAGCTGTCCAAGCAGAGGTCGAAGATGGCAGTCAGTGATATGACGCTTTTGCCTAAGCCCATATCAAGAAATACAGCGGAAACGGGATGGCTGAGAATAAAGCCGGTCGCGTATGTCTGATAGTTATGAGGATTGTATTTCATCGAGTATCCCTCCAATCTGCTCCGGGCTGTCAATGCAGTA
>CAMJHU010000257.1 GCA_946405565.1 uncultured Clostridia bacterium | reverse complement strand
TGCGGCTCATGCTGGACGGGGACGAAGCGGTGGGGCGACGGCTGGATTTCATGGTGCAGGAGATGAACCGTGAAGCCAACACCATCGGCTCCAAGGCGCAGAATTCCGAAATCGCCCATCTGGTCGTGGATATCAAGGCAGAAATCGAAAAGATCCGCGAACAAATTCAGAACATTGAATAAGGCGGGGGTCTTTGCATGAAACTCATTAATGTAGGCTATGGCAACATGGTTGCCGTCAGCCATATCATAGCCATCGTCAGTCCCGACTCCGCACCCATCAAGCGCATGGTGCAGGACGCCCGGGAACGGGGCAGCGCGATAGACGCAACATTCGGTCGGCGCACCAAAGCGGTCATTTTTACCGACAGCGGTTATATGATCCTGTCGGCGATACAGCCTAAGCACATTGCCGGACGGCTGGAGAACCGCGATGAGAATGGCTCCGATGAAAGTGAGGTAAATGAGGAAAATGAAGCAATCGACTGAAAGAGGGCTGGTGGTGATTGTATCCGGTCCGTCGGCTTCCGGCAAAGGGACGGTGGTAGACCGTGCCATGGAAAAGGCGGGCGAGGAACGTGTCAACCTGCGGCTGTCGGTATCTATGACCACACGCGGCATCGGCAGAAACGAAGTGGACGGAGAATCCTATTATTTTGTGAGCCGCGAAACCTTTGAAAGAAACATCGCCGAAAACAATCTCTTGGAATACAACAGCTATGCCGGTGAATATTACGGCACACCCAAGAGCATGATAGAAGAATGGCTGGACGACGGATGCAGCGTCATTCTGGAAATCGACGTCAACGGCGCCAAACAGGTGCTCAGGCAGTACCCGCAGGCGGTGACGGTGTATATCCTGCCGCCTTCCTTCCGCGAACTGGAGTGCCGCCTGCGCAACCGCAACCGCGACAGCGAGGAAAAAATCCGCTACCGCCTTGCCAAGGGCAAGGACGAAATTCCCGAGGCGCGGTGGTACGATTACATTCTGGTCAACGATATCATTGAGGAATCGGCGGATGACCTGCTGAGTTTTATTAAGGCGGAACTGAACAACCGCGCGCGTATTGTGTATAAGATTGACGAGGTGCTGGAAACATATGGAGAAGATTCGCAGAACAATTGACGATGTGTTTGAGATGTCGGAGAGCCGCTATTCGCTGGTCAACGCCATCAGCCGCAAGGCACGCGAAATTGCCGACAAGGCGGAAAGCAACAACGATGTGCTTTACCGCAAGCCGGTCAATATGGTGATCGACCGGCTGCTGGACGGCAGAGCCACCATTGAACACATCCAGCCGGAGAAATCCGACGAGGATGATTTTAACGGAACATGGCACGCTTCCTATATGGCGGATGCCGGCGTTCCGATGTACGCCGAACTGGAGGCGGCTGACGAGGACGAAACGATGCGGGACGAGGACGCGGATTATGACAGTGACGGAGAAGACGAAAATCCGGACGGGGACGAAGATGAGGACGCGTAACCTGTAACGCGCCACGCAGCCATTCCGGATCATCGTCTGCCCTGTTTTTCCGGACACAGGAGGCGGCGATTGCATGAAATACGCCAAGGTAGCGGTGGAAAACACTGCCTATAACTTTGACAGGCTGTTTGACTATGCCGTTCCGGTGGAATACAGTGAAGCAGCCGTGGCAGGCTGCCGTGTGCTGGTGCCGTTCGGACGGGGCAATCAGAAACGGCAGGGCGTGATTTTCGCAATCTGTGATAAAACATTATACGACAAGGTCAAGCCGTTCTCACGCCTGCTGGACGATACGCCGGTACTCTCCGCGGAAATGATCAAAATGGCGGAATGGTTCCGCGACAATTACTACTGCACCTATTATGAGGCTGCCAAGGTGATGCTGCCCACGGGTATCAATGTGCGGTTGGTTACATCGTACCGTGCCACCGGACAGCTTACCCGCGAAACACTGGCACAGCGTGACGACGTCACACCGCAGCAGCGGAAGATTCTGGAAATGTTTCTCTCCAACAAAGGGCTGGTGCTGGAAAAGCAGCATATCACTGAAATCATGAATCTGCCCGCGCACTCCACCGTTCCCGACAAGCTGGTGGAAAAGGGCTATCTGGTGCGGACGGACGACGCGGTGCGCAGAATCAAGGACGCCAATATCAAGATGGCAGCCCTTTGTGAAGATGCCGACCGGTCGGATCAACTGCCCCTCACGCCCAAGCAGAAGGAGATTGTCACGCTGCTCCGGGATGTACAGACCGCGTCGGTCAAAGAAATCTGCTATTTCACAGGTATCTCGCAGGCAGTAGTGGATATTCTCGCCAAAAAGGGCGTTATCCGCTATTACGAGGAAGAGGTCTACCGCAATCCCTATGCCTGCGTCAATCAGTCGGACGAAGGACGGGTGCTGCTTTCTCCGCAGCAGCAAACCGCGTTTGAAAACCTGTATCGGCTTTACAAAGATAATCAATATCACGTTTCGCTGCTGTTCGGTGTCACCGGGAGCGGCAAAACGTCGGTGTTTCTGCGCCTGATCGATGAGGTAATGGGCGAAGGCAAGGGCATCATCGTCATGGTGCCGGAAATCGCGCTCACTTCACAGACCTTGCAAAAATTCCACGCGCGTTACGGCAGCCGTGTGGCGGTGTTCCACAGCGGACTGTCGCTCGCGCAGCGGCTCGACGAATGGAAGCGCGTGCGCGACGGCGACGCGCAGATCGCCGTCGGCACGCGTTCGGCGATTTTTGCGCCGTTTGAACGGCTGGGATTGGTCATCATCGATGAGGAGCAGGAATACACCTATAAATCCGAAAAGAATCCCCGGTTTCACGCCCGCGACGCGGCGCGCTTCCGCTGTGCCTATCACAAGGCGCTGCTGGTGCTGGCGTCGGCGACGCCTTCCATTGAAACCTATTACAACGCCACGGAGGCGGGACGCTACGATTACCAGGTACTCACCAAACGATACGGCGACGCGATTCTGCCCGAAGTGGAAAAGATCGATATTTCCCGCATGGACGCGGCGGAGGGTCTGATCAGTCCGCCGCTCTATCACGCGCTCCGGGAAAATCTGGCAAACGGACAGCAATCCATTCTGCTCAATAACCGGCGGGGATTTCACACCTTTGTGTCCTGCCGTGCCTGCGGCGAAGTGGTATCCTGTCCGCATTGCAGCGTTTCGATGACCTACCACAGCGACAACCGCCGTCTGATGTGCCATTACTGCGGCTATTCGGTGCCGCTGCCGGGCAGCTGCCCGTCCTGCGGTACGCCGCAGCTTCGCTTTGCGGGACACGGTACGCAGAAGGCGGAGGAAGAACTGGCAAACCTTTTCCCCGAAGCGCGTATTCTGCGCATGGACGCCGATACCATGACACGGCGTTCTTCTTATGACAAAAAGCTCGGCGATTTTGCCGCCGGGCAGTATGATATCATGATCGGCACCCAGATGGTCGCCAAAGGACTGGATTTCGAGCGGGTCACGCTGGTCGGTGTTCTGATGGCGGATCAGGCGCTTTACAGCGACGATTTCCGCAGCTATGAACGCGCGTTTTCCCTGCTCACGCAGGTGGTGGGGCGTTCGGGTCGCGGCGACAGCAAGGGACGCGCCCTGATTCAGACCGTCACGCCGGATAATCCCGTGATTGAGCTGGCAGCGCGGCAGGATTATAAAAAGTTCTATGAGAATGAGATTGTGCTGCGGCGCGCCATGCTGTATCCGCCGTTTGCGGATCTCTGCATGGTGGGCTTTGTGGGGAACGGCGACGATTCTACCGCGCAGGCGGCGCAGCGTTTTCTGGAGATGCTCAAGCGTCTCACACAACAGGAATATGCCGACGTACCGCTTCGGGTGCTGGGACCTTCTCCCGCCGCCGTCAAAAAGGTAAGCGAACGCTATCGCTACAAGCTGCTGCTCAAATGCCGCAACAATTCCCGCTTCCGGGCGTTGATGCACGCGCTGCTCTGCGCATTCGGCGGTGATTCCGCCAATAAGGACATTACCGCCTATGCCGATATGAATCCCGACAGCGTATGGTAAAGATTTTCCAAGTAGATAAATGTTTTTTCGGCAAACACCAAAGAAAGGAACGTAATCTATGGCACTCAGACAAATTGT
>CAMJHU010000256.1 GCA_946405565.1 uncultured Clostridia bacterium | reverse complement strand
GACGTCCGATGGCTTCGCAAGCCTTGGCCACGGCGTTGCCTTCACCGATACCGGGACCGATACCCGCGATCATAGCCGTACCCGCGCCCAGCGCGCAGCAACCCAGAATAATACCGATAGCAAGTTCCAACATAACAATTTACCTCCAGAAATAAAAATTGAAAATCATCAAAAATTCCGCGTTATGCATTACGAATTACGAATTGAAAATTACGCATTACGAATTTTTTTCTTCTTTGCCTGTTTCTTTTTGTAGTCTTCTTCGGGGAAGCCGCCCGCCACATAGAGCATGGTCAGCATCGCGAAGATAAAGGCCTGCAGGCAGCCGCTGAAGAGATCAAAGTAAACCGACAGCACCGCGGGCAGTCCGATGCGGAAGAACGGGAACTCTCCCAGAAATCCCGGCAGCCAGCCCAGCAGCAATTGGGTCAGCCCCTGCAGCGCCGCCGCCATCAGTACGGAGATGACCGTGCCGGACAGAATGTTGCCGTAATGACGGAACGCCATGGAAACCGGCGTCGCAAATTCGCTGATGACGTTGAGCGGCGCGAGGAACGCCACCGGCTCGCCGAAGCTCTTTAAGTAGTGCAGCGGACCGCATTTCATCTTGTAGTAGGTAATGAGGAAGAAGACCAGAAGCGCCCAGCCTGCCGTCACATTGATGTCCGACGTCGGCGGAAACAGTCCCAGCAGCGAGATCAGGCTCGAAAATGCCGACAGCGCCAGCACCGCGCCGATAAACGGCGAGAAATCTTTGAAATAGTCGCCCATGTTGGACTGCACCAGACCGTCGGTCTGTTCGACAATCCATTCCGCCACGTGCTGCCGACGGGTACCTCCCTCCGGTCGCAGACCGTGGGTCAGCCAGCGGCAGAAAAAGAAGATCGTCACCATCACCAGCCACGAATTGACCTGTGTTTCGGTAATCGGCCAATCCCCAAGCACCGGCAGCTTCACGGTCAGGAAGATGTGCGCGCCCGAAATTTCAATGCCGTTTGCCGCCGGCACAAAGAGCGCCTTGAGTACCATGCCTGTCACCAGCGGCAGCACCATTCCGACCAGCAGCAGCCTATCCTTCAGGGCAAAGCGTGGGTCGGTCGGCTGTTTGATATTGTGTGTCAATATATCACCTTCTTTGCTATGCTTTATCTCAAAGGCACGAAAAACGCTTTATTCGCCGGTCTGTCCCCCGAATTTCGGGCGCAGCGCCACTGCTATCCGCGGAAAGAAAAGCGGGATAATGACCGCATAGAGGTTGAAGCAGGGCAGCGCCGCTCCCAGCGCCACTACCACAAACATCATCAGCAGCCGGATCTGCTGTGAGAACTTCACCGCTGTGACCGCGTCCTTTTCGTCCTTGTCAAGCGACCGCTGCACCGTCAGACCCATGAAAAAGAAATTGACAATGACAGCCGCCGCACTCAGCAGATTGCCCAGCAGTACCGTGTAATCCCAGCGTTGCGCGATGAGAAACACCGACTGCAAAAGCAAACTCATGACGCCCACCGCCGCGGCAATATACAGCGTTTCCCGCTTGACGGCTGCGTCCACGTTTTTCAGAATCATAACCACCCACTTTCCTTTGATTGACAAAAGAGGTCATATGAACCTCACTCCGTCTGAAAAAAGAGGCTATGAAAAAACCTCTGTGACCCATTTTACACTAAAACCCGCGGTAATGCAATAGTCAATACCATAAAAACTGTCTGTTTTTTCGTAAATTTTTTTTCATCCCACACTCCCTCAGTCAGCTTCGCTGACAGCTCCCTCAAAGAGGGAGCCGGATATTGCCTCCCTCTTTGAGGGAGGGTGGCTCATGTCTGCTGAGCAGACGGAAACGGAGGGAGTTAATTTCACTAAGTTGTAAATAGTGGATTCCCAACCATACCCACAAAATTATAAAATCTCACGAAGAATGTGACACTTTGTGTTGACCTTTTCAGAAATTAATGATAGAATAAGAGAGAATAGGAAGACTTTGATCTTCTCTGCGCGTTTGTTTATGGAATACGAAACGCGCAGAGGCACATATGAACCGATGGTGATGCCGTGGCAACGTGACAGCGCGATCACCTGACTATATATGATTCTTTAATGATCTTTCATAATAGGAGGCTTTTTTCATGGAACTCAATCTAGGGTTTGCGCCAAAGGCGTCTCCGGGAGAACATCTGTATGTGAGCTGCTGTCGGAATGCTCCCACCCGTGCGGCAGCGATCATCAACGCCATCAGCGAAAAGGTGCCGGTCTGGTACGACAACGGCATCCGCGATGCCACGGAAAGCACGGAGGACCCCATGATGACCCGTATCCGGGAAAGCAGCATGGTGGTGTTTTTTGCCGACAAGGCACTGTTTGATCGGGAAGAAAAGGAAATGTGCGACGAATTTGCCCTCACCACCATTCATGGCAAGCCAAGCCTTTGCGTATGGCTGGACGACGCAAGCGGCGCCGATCCCGACAGGATGTCCTCCGATATGTATAACCTGTGGTACGGGCTGTGCAATATGCCGTCGGTTAATGTGTTCAATCCCGCGGATGCCGCCAATGGCGCCGCTACCGTGCTGGCTGCCGTCAAGGGACTGGCTGCTTCTCCCGCGGCAGAACCCGCCGCGTGGCAGGAGATCAGTCACGCCGGACAGGACGCCGCCGGGGACAATCTGCTGGGGACTGACGCCTTTGCGCAGCTGTCGTCAGCGGCAGCCGTACCGGCAGTCCAGACAAAAACTTCCGGCGGCTCCAATTGGAAGAAGCGGCTGCTGATCCTGCTGCCGGCACTCCTGCTGGGGGTTGCGGCGCTGTACGGTTATTACTGGGCAAGCACCCATCCTTCCGCCATCGGCGGTCCCTCCTCGCTGGTTCCCAATGTGGCTTACGACGATCTGACGGTACAGACCGCACCGGCGGAATATCTAACCGACGTCAAATCAGCCGGTATTGTCCCGCTCCACTGCGTCATGAAATTCGGCACGCAGGACGGGGAACCTCTCGAATGGCGGGTCATTGAAAAACAGGACGACCGTCTGCTGCTGCTCTGCGAAAAGATTGTTGCCGAAAAGCCCTTCGACGATGTGGTAGTGAAGCCCGGTCTCAGCAACGCCGAAATCAAAAAGCTGGACGAACAGCATACCAAATACACCCATTTCACCCAGATTCCCGGCGCTTCCATCAATCATGTCGTCTACGGCGTCAACTGGTCGAACTGCTCTCTCCGGCAGTGGCTCAACGGGGATTTCTACGCCCAGACCTTCACCAAGGACGAACAGAAACGCATTGTGGACGCTGACCTCAACACCCCCGACGTGCTGGTGGAGGCGTTTGACGAATCGGTCGAAATGCTCGACCGGTATGTGCTGCCAGGCGGCGGCGACACCACCGACAAGGTATTTCTGCTGAGCATGGATGAATGTGAAAAATATCTGCCGGAAGTGCAGCAGCGCACCGCCGAAACCGGCTGGTGGCTGCGTTCCAACGGCTACGGCTATTCCCATCTTGCCAGCACGGCAGTCACCTATGACAACATCACCGATGACTATATGCAGGCAGTCAACGCTACGGGCGAATTTTTTGAAAATTCACAGCCTATTCAGGACATCTCCAAATCCTATGGTCCCCGCGCCACCTTCTATGGCTGTACGCTGGGCGACTACATGGTCTATGAACACGGCGTGCGTCCCGCGATCTGGGTCCGCGTGGGATAACCTGAAATTTCCGCCGCATCCGCGGCAATACATCGGCATATGGAGTGATATGATTTGACGCCTTTTGAATATATGGCAGCCTATGAAATCGGACTGGAAATGGGGCTCTATTCTCTCGATGATCTCCGCCAGTTCCTGAACCTGCAAATGCGGCGCGGCGAAACGCCCTATCTTTATACCGACGTTTTTCTGTCCATAGGCAAAGGACAGGAAGAAGTCATCAACACGATCTTCTACAATTTGCAGGGCAATTACACTGCCGACCGTTCTCTCAACAGCAGCGTGCGGCGTATGCTGATTGCCGCCATCCGCAATAAGTGGGACTTCGGCAGGATTTCCACCGAGCAGTGTGTGGGAATGCTGGAGAAGCTCAATGACTATTTTGAAACCGACGGAAGCTGCGCGACGATCGG
>CAMJHU010000255.1 GCA_946405565.1 uncultured Clostridia bacterium | reverse complement strand
TCAAGCGGATAAAGCGCGGGTACATAACTCTGAAGAGAGCAGTTTGATTTAACGGCGATAAAACCGCGTTTGGTGCCGAGACGTTTTTTCTGAGCGTTGATGATTTCTGCGTGATTTGTGTTAAGCTCGGGAATAATCATCGGAACGTCCGGCGTGAAACGGTTCGCGCTGTTGTTGGAGATCACAGGGCACTCCGCCTTTGCATACGCTTCTTCCAGCGCTTTGATCTCATCCTTTTTCATATCCACGGCGCAGAAGACAAAATCCACCATAGACGTAATGGCATCAATTTCCGCGTCGGCATCCATGATCACCATATCCGCCATTTCTTCCGGCATGGGTGCAGCGAGCTTCCAGCGGCTTCCCACTGCCTCTTTGTAGGTCTTGCCCGCCGAACGCGCACTCGCGGCGAGAACCGTCACCTTGAACCACGGGTGTCCCGACAGAAGCGTGGCAAAGCGCTGACCCACCATGCCCGTCGCACCGATGATGCCTACCTTGTATTGCTCTTTCATACACAAAAACCTCCGGATGATAATAATGAAAAGTGGATTGATAACAAAAAAACCGGTCGAATGCCGGTCATCTATGCGCTGTCAGTATGAAATGCCGCCTGCTCCTGCTCACAGAAAGCAGCATCCGGCAGAATCCATAGGAAGAAGTTACGATAGCACTCCATCACGCATGATGACAGTGATACGGCTGTTGACCGCACCCCCAGGCATTCGCGGCGCCATACCCCGGCGAATCCTTCGGCGGCAGAGCCTTTCCCGGACGCCTCCGACGGCAATGGCTGCCTCGGTATCCGTTACTCATCTGATGCCGCGCCTCTATCTTTCGTTATCACTGAATCTATTATAACGATTCAGCGGCAAATGTCAAGGGGGATTTGGCACAATTATTGACATTCCTGAAAAAAACCTTATAATAAAAGAATATGCGGAGAATGTCAGAAGGCAACGGATTTTACAAAAGAAAGGATTGTGACAAAAAGTCATGAAAAACAGACCGGGTTTCGGACGCTATTCCGCCGCGGTGCGGCAGTTCCCCAAGCAGGTGGTGCTGTCGGGCGTGGCACAAAGTCTGATCAACAACGCGCTTGCCGGTATGGCGGGCGTACTGTTTCTGATTTTCGGCTTTGCCAAGGACAACGCCATGCTCAAAATCGTGGGGGCGCTGGCAATTGTGTTCTATCTCGTGACCAGCCTGACCAACACGCGGGGGCAGCTTTCCAAGGTCGCCAATCAACTCAGTGAGAAGGAATTCAACAAGATGATGAAAGAGGTCCTTCGCACCCAGAAGCAGTCAGCCACCACCTATTTTGAAAAGTTTACCCATCTGGCGGAAAGCAAGCTCTCGTCGGTCAAGGACGCGGCGGCACAGACCGTCAGGAAAAACAAGGAAAAAAACAACGAGGACTGACAGCATGAAAACATCGGATTTTTATTATGACCTTCCGCCTGAACTGATTGCCCAACACCCCATCGAACCGCGCGACGCTTCCCGGCTCATGGTAATGGACAGGTTTACAGGCACATTGACCCATCGTCACTTTTCTGACGTCATCGACGAACTGCGTCCCGGCGACTGCCTGATTCTCAACGATTCCCGTGTGCTGCCCGCCCGTATTTTCGGGGTCAAGGAGGGCGGTGAATCGGTCAATGAATTCCTGCTGCTCACTCAGAAGGAGCAAAAGGTCTGGGAATGCCTCACCAAACCCGGTCGGCGCGCCAAGGTTGGCACACGCTTCGTCTTCGGCGATGGGCTGATGACGGGGGAAGTCACAGAAGTGCGGGAGGACGGCAACCGCATTGTGCGATTCAACTGTGAGGACGAGTTTTTCTCGGTACTCGACCGCATCGGACAGATGCCTCTCCCCCCTTACATCACCGAAAAGCTGGAAGACAAGGAACGTTATCAGACCGTCTATTCCCGCGAGCGCGGTTCAGCGGCGGCACCCACGGCGGGACTGCATTTTACTAAAGAGCTGCTGGCAAAGATTCAGGAAAAAGGCGTGAAGATCGGCTATGTCACCCTTCACGTCGGACTGGGGACCTTCCGGCCGGTCAAGGTGGACGATGTCAACGATCATGTGATGCACTCGGAGCATTACTGTCTGCCGCAGGAAACCGCCGATCTCATCAATGCCGCCCACGCCGGGGGCGGACGGGTCATCGCGGTGGGCACCACCAGCTGCCGCACGCTGGAATCCTGTCCCGTGACCGACGGTCTGATTCAGCCCGCCGAAGGCTGGACGCAGATTTTCATCTATCCCGGCTATCAGTTCAAGGTCATCGACGGGCTGATCACCAATTTCCATCTGCCCGAGAGTACTCTGATTATGCTGGTATCCGCGTTTGCAGGATTTGATCATGTGATGCACGCCTACCGCGTCGCGGTGGAAGAGAAATACCGCTTTTTCTCCTTTGGCGATGCTATGCTGATTGCGGATACAAAAAAATAAAAAAATAGCAGCCAGAACCGTTCATAGGGGGGTTCCGACTGCTTTTTCTTTACTCGACAGAAACTTCTTCCTGCTGCATCAGCATATCTTTGGCTTCGATGGCGGGATTGTGATACCGCGTGCGCTTGTCGGGCAGACCGAGACGGCGGGAAATCGCGTTGTCCAGATTGCGGTATGCCTCCGGCGTCTCAAAGAGGATCGCCTTTGTGGGGCAGTAGACCACACAGGCATTGCAGCCGATACAGTTGTGGTTCCAGACCGGGTGTTTGTCCTCCATCGTAATATTGCAGCAGGGGCAGAGCTTACTGCACAGACCGCAGCCCACGCACTTGTCCGAGGTGTAGAAGCCTTTGTCAAATTCATGCTGGACGTTCATGAAAGGGGTCATCATCTTCCCATACAGCCGACGGGTGACGAGCGACATTCTGGGATAGGCATTGCGTTTCTTCGCGGCTACCGCTTTGCCGATCTTCTTCGCGTGACGGTTGGAACGCGGCACCATGAAGCGCGGCGACGGGAAGGGCTCATAGGCGATGCACTGGCTCGCCACGCACCGCAGCGCTTTGCCGTAATGCAGCTTTGTCCCCTTCTGACGGAGAATCGCGTCCATCGTCTCAAAACATCTGCCGTGTACCCCAACATAGGTTGCTACCATAAACGTGTACGCCTTAGGGTTGACCGTAAGCTGTTCGGCAAAATCCTTCATGGTTTCGGGAATGTCCCATTCGTACACCGGACAGAGAAATCCCACCATATCCGCGTCCGCGGCAAGGTCACTGACCGTGTCCTTCCTGACCGAAACAACTGTGGCGCCGCCGATGGCCTTAGCGATGATTTTCGCCGCGTTGAGACTGTTGCCCGTACCGCTGAAACAGTAGATAACCTTTTTCATACCAAAAAAACCCCTTTTCAATGCGCTGATTTTTTAATCTGTCACACTTGCAACCTGATTGATTGTATTATATAATATCTTTCAGAAAGAATCAACCCTGAATGCTAATGTGTCACACATTGGGGTCGGGTGTACCGGAGGAATCTATATGAACAGGACAAACGGACGCATCGCAGAGGAATCCAGACAGAAAATCGGCAGTGCGCTTTTCAGCCTTATGAAAATCTATCATTACCGCGAGATCACCGTGACCCAGCTCACACAGGAGGCGGAACTCTCCCGCAAGACCTTCTATCGGCTTTTCAACGATAAGGACGAGGTGCTCACACTGGTCTTCGACCGGCTGTTTGAGGAATTCTTCACGGAGATTCGCACCCACGGCATCCGGCACTACTGGGACATGGTGCAGTTATATTTTGATTTCTGGGAAAGCCGGAAAGACATCCTCTTTCTGCTGGGCAAAGATGATCTGCTGTCGCGTATGTTTGAATATGTCTACCGCCACGCCGGTCAGATTTTCGTTGCTATACGCACGTCCGAGAAGGCAGAAGAATTTGCCCAACCGCTCCCCTATTTGCTGGCGTACAGCGTCGGGGGTATGCACAGTATGCTGATCAAATGGGTGGAATCGGGCATGACCGTTCCCTCTTCTGTCCTCATTGAACAGCTTCGCGCGGGATTTCAGTCGCCCGAGCTCTGACGGTCAGAGCGGCTTGAATCGCACGACATACCCCGATTCCGCGGGCAGATCAAATGTCAGCGT
>CAMJHU010000254.1 GCA_946405565.1 uncultured Clostridia bacterium | reverse complement strand
TGTAGGCGGCGTCCGATTTGACGGAGTTGCCGTACTTGTCGGTCACGACACAGCGGAGATACCGCCCGTTGTTGGTGGAAGTGAGGGTAGTGGAATAGCTGGCGGTGGTTGCCTTGCTGTTGCGCCACGTCTTGCCCTGATCATCGGAAAGCTGCCACTGATAGGTGATGCCGGGACCCGACGCCGCTACATGGAACGTCACCAGATCGCCGGCTTTGGCAGTGACAGGCGAAGGCTGTCCGGTGATTTTCAGCGACGTGATTTTCATATAGGTTGCGTTGGACTTTTTGCTGCTGCCGTACTGGTCGGAGACAATGCAGCGGAGATACCGCCCGTTGTTGTTGGAAGTGAGGGTGGTGGAATAGCTGGGAGTGGTTGCCTTGCTGTTGCGCCACGTCTTGCCCTGATCGTCCGAGAGCTGCCACTGATAGGTCAGACCGTCGCCGGTGGCTGTCACCTTAAAGGTCACGAGGTCGCCGGATTTCGCCGTGACGGGGGAGGGCTGTCCGGTAATCGCAAGCGCGGTGATCATCTTCATGGAAGCCGCTTCGGATGTGACACTCGCGCCGTTCTGATCGGTGACGACGCAGCGGACATACCGTCCGTTGTTCTTCTCGCTGAGGGTGGTGGAATAGGTCGCAGTCTTGGTGGAACTGTCGCGCCAGGATTTGCCCTGATCGTCGGAAAGCTGCCACTGATAGGTCAGACCGTTGCCTTCGGCGGTCAGGGGAAAACTCACCTTGTCGCCCGCGGCGCCGGAAGCGTTCTGCGGCTGGGCAGTGATGACAGGTCCGTCGGAGAGGGTGACGGTGCCTTCGCGGCAGGAAAGCGGCACCGGTTGCATGGTACTGTTGAAAATACCGCTCACGTCGTCAATGATATTGACCGTAAACTCGCCCGGCTGAACGTCCTGCGTCACGCGGAAAATCAGCGTAAAGAAGGTGCCGGTCGCGGTGAAATCCTGTGCGGCGGCGGGGTTGCCGAAGGAGATGTAATACATGCCGTCGGAAACGGGATAGTTGACGGGGGTCATGCAGTCGGGCGCGGCGTCGGTAAAACGGATATCGGTGAGGCTGAGGATATCTTCGTCCCAGACCACGCCCACCGTTCCCAGCAGATAGCCGGGATTTTGGGTGACGGTCACGGGAATTTCTACAATCGTGTCCGCCCGGCAGGACTGCGAAACGTCCTGCACGTCAAAGGCAAGGGGAGACTGGGACGCAGCCCAGACCGTCACGGACGACAGCGCCGTGAAAAGCATGGTAATCAAGGCACAAGCCAGCAATCGTTTTTTCATAGGGTTCAATCCTCCTTTTTTGGTTCGCGTCATACGGGGCAGCAGGGTCAGCGCTGGGCATAAGCGATTGCCTGCGCGGTGATGACCGTCGCGCCGCTGCCGTCGGTGACAATGCAGCGACACTTGAGGTAATCGTTGCCGCCGCCGGTGAGTTCAATGAACGGAATGGAGATGAGATAGGTATCGCTTTCGGCGGAGGTATTCTGGGTCAGCCGCCCGTCAATCCATTTGCCCTCCCAGTCGAGGTATTGCCATTGATAGGTGAGCAGACCCTCGCCGCCGGTTGCGGTGACGGTGAAGGTGGCGGAACGGTAGATGGTGGCGGTGTCGGTCATCGGCGAGATGTCCGCGGTGAGGTCGCTGACCGGCTGGCTCGGCTGAGAAGGATTGGTGGGTTCAGTGGGTTCACTGGGATTGCTGGGATTGCTGGGATTGCTTGGGTCACTGGGACGGGTGGGATTGTAGGGGGCGCTGGGATAGCTGGGATTACTGGGATTACTGGGATTACTGGGGTCGTCGGGCGAGGTGGTGACAAAGGCGCCGATATTGCCGTAATCGACGGACCAGTGCGCGGTGTATTGCTGGAGCAGGTAAAGGTCGCGGCGGTCAATTGTGCCGCTGCGGTCGATATCGGCGGCGTTTGTATCGAGCGCTACGCCCTGCGTGGTGAGATAGCGGGTGAGCAGAATCACGTCGGCATTGTCGATGCTGCCGTCGCGGTTGACGTCGCCCAAAGCGGCGCCGCCGATGTCGGCAGCCCACACGGTGAGTGCCGTTGCCGCCGTCAGAACGGCGCAAAGCACGGCGATGAATACGGTTCTTCTGGTCTGATTCATAACATCACGCTCCTTGAAATAAAAAAGTCAATGGTCTTCCATACGGCAACAGAATACGCGCCAAAAGAATGCTATGATCATTGCCATATCTCTGTTTCCTATTATACCTGATGAGCGGGCGTATTGCAAGCATAAAACAGGGAAAAAACCATTGCTATTTTCACCGGCGTATGCTATGATGCTATCATGGAGGCAAATACAAATCTTTTCAGTTCTTTTGAGATACACGATACAACGCATAAGGAGGATCATGCTATGCAGCTCACAGAACAATTCATTCTGCGGCAGGCGCCGAATCCGGCGGCGGCGCAGAACGGGCGGAAGCTCTCGCAGAAGGGCAGTTTCGGCGCGCTCGGACGCACGGAGGACCGACGCACCTACTGGGGCGAATGCGCTGGCAGCGGCAGCAAGCCTTACCGCGTGTCGGTGGATTTTTCGCTCCATGAGGAACAGCCCACCTGCCGCTGCTCCTGCCCGAGCCGGCAATTTCCCTGCAAGCACGCGCTGGGGCTGATGTTTGAGATATTGGCGGACAAGGATTTTGCCGTGGGAGAAATGCCTGCCGACCTCGCCGAGAAACAGGCAAAGCAGGCGGCGAAGGCGGCAAAGAAAAGTGAAGCCGAAGCCGCGGGCGAATCCGCCCCCAAAAAGCCGAAGAAGACGGGCGCCAAAAATACCGCCGCGCAGAAAAAGAAACTGCAAAAGCAGCTGGAAGGGCTGGACGTCGTGGAAAAAATGACGGAGGAATTGCTCAGCGCGGGACTGTCCGCCTCGCTGTCGGGTGCCTCTGTACAGTCGATGGAAAAACTCGCCAAGGAACTGGGCAATTACTATCTGACCGGACCGCAGACGTCCTTTGAACGTATCGCGCTGACCATGCGGCAGATACAGCAGGACAAGGACAACGCGGAGCGATATTACGCCGAAGCGCTGCGGATGCTGATTGCTTTGCGCGCGACGGTCAAAAAGTCCCGTGTTTTTTTACAGGATAAACTCACGGTGGAGAATTATTCGGCGGAAGATTCGATCCTGTATGAAGCGCTGGGCGGGGTATGGCGGCTGGAAGATCTGAAGGAGATCGGCTCTTTCCGGGAAAATGCCCGGTTGGTGCAGCTTTCGTTTGACGTGACGTTCGACCAAGCCAAAAAGGAATATATCGAACGCGGGTTCTGGCTGGACATTTCCTCCGGCGAACTGGTGCAGACGCTGAATCTGCGTCCGGCAAAAGCGCTCAAATATGTCAAGGGGGAAGACAGTTACTTTGACCTGCTCGAAATCCCGACACTGTACCGCTATCCCGGCGGGATATGCCCCCGCGTGCGCTGGGAGAGCTTTACGTCGCGTCCGCTGGCGGACATAGAGAAGGAGACGCTGAGAACCTTTGCCTCACAGGGCATTGCCGAAGTGGTCAAAACGGCAAAAGGGCAATTCAAAAACACGCTGCTGCCCAAATTTATGCCCGCGCTGGTGCCGGTGGCGGCACTGGGAACCGTGGGGGAGACGTGGATGGTGGAGGACGCGGCAGGCGCACGGCTGGAACTGCGCGACCGCCGCGAGGACGGGGAGGATCATGCCTGTGTGCGCGGGCTGAACACCCTTCCCGTTGTCCCCGAGGCGGGGGACGCACTGTTCGGACTGGTCTTTTATGACGGGAGCGACCGCCATATCTGTTTCCACCCGTACAGTCTGATGACTTCCGCCGACATGATCCGGCTGCAATATTGAGAAGGGGAGGGGGAAAAGATATGAATCTGTCACCTTTGTATGAATTAAAAGACCGGCTGACGCATATCGCCATTGCCGGCACATCGCTCATGGAAGAGGATTTCCGTCTGGCGAGAGCGGTGGAGGGTATGGGAACATTAGCGGGCGCCAATCCCGTTTTTGCCCGTATCAAGGCGGAGGCGGAGGAACTGCTGACCGCTCCTGCCGGGCAGCGCGGGGGAAAGCTGCTGGACGTGCTGAGTCTGGTGGACGCGGTGGTTTACACACAGGGAA
>CAMJHU010000253.1 GCA_946405565.1 uncultured Clostridia bacterium | reverse complement strand
AAATGCACGATTACCGCCAGCAAGACAAATGCAAGTGTCGGAGATACGATCACCTTCACAGCAACAGGCGGTTCGTCCTACAAATTCTACTACGAGAAGGACGGCGCTTGGGTGAGAATCCAGAGCTTCTCGACCAGCAATACCTGCAATTGGAAACCTACAGCAGCGGGCGACTACGTTGTCTATGTTGACGTCAATGACGCAAACGGCAACCTCATCGGCTGCAAGGGCGTCAGGTGCGTTGTCGGATAACGAGAAAAATTTAGTTTAGCGAGCAATTAAATATGTAAACCCGAAAAATCGAGAGGATAATTATGGTTTTTCGGGTTTACTATTTCTAAATGATTATTGTTCATTATGAATCTCATATCTCATAGTAGCTGTTGAGCTTGGTTGTTTTGGGTGTTCAAAATAATCATTATGGAAAGGTTGAATGAAACATGAAATTCAAAAAACTGATGTCTGTTTTCCTGACCGTGGCTATGTTCCTGTCGTATGGCATAGGAGCATATGCGGGGGAAATCTCTCCGTCTGACGTTTCATCGGAGTCTACGGGGGATTATGCAATTTCCCAATTGAATGACGAAAAAGAAGAAACTCCGTCAGATGGGCAAACGATTTACGAAGAACGCTCCGGCGTGCGTGAGGGATTGTCCATTCCCACGACGGTCAATGCGGCTCTGTCCATGCGCAAGGCAAGCGCTTTCAGTGATGAACTGATCGATCTTGTTGCGGACAGAATATTCGATTTGTCTGGAGATTATGTCGACGTTTCAAAATACGGATTAAACGCTGATCAAGCAACTATAAAATCTTTGTTGAACGCTGTTCAGGACAAATACCCCTTGGAGTACGATATAGCTTTTGTTTACAGCTGGAGCTATTCCTATTCAGGAAATAAGCTTTATAAGCTCAGGTTTACCTATAAGTATCCGCAGACGGTCGGGGAATTCAACGCAAAGCTTGCTACCATGCGGAGCAGATGCGCCGAAATCTGCGACAGCCTCGAGGGAAAGACCGACTTTGAAAAAATCGTCGCTGTCCACAACCTTCTGATAGAAAATTCCTATTATAAAAATATCAGCGACGGCGATTGCCGCACGGGATATAACCTTCTCATCAATCACTTCGGCGTGTGTCAGGCATACACCAACGCCTTTGGTATTCTCATGAAATTGATGAATATTCCCTGCATAGCGGTGATAAGCGATCCCATGAATCACACATGGAATATGGTCAATTACGGCGGCAACTGGTATCATGTGGATGTGACATGGGACGATCCTGTCATTTCAAATCAGGAGCTTACAACCCGTTCAGGCTATGAGCGTTATGACAATCTGCTTCAGAACGATGATGGAATTCAAGCCCTCGAGCATTATGACTGGGTGGCGGATATCGTATCCGATTCAACCGCGTTTGTCGATATGCCACGCAACAGAATCTACCAGCAGTTTGTCAATAATGATCGCTGGTTCCTTTACAGCGGCAGCCAACTGATATCCATGGATATTTACGGTCACAATTCCACAGTCATCGCCGACGACGCGACGGGCGGAGTGGCATTCTACGACGATATTGTCTACTACGGCTCCAATAAGCAGATCAAGCGCTATCTGCCATCCACCGGAGAAAGCGACGCGCCCTATACGATGCCTGCGGAGGAAGGCGCGGGTCTGCCTTCCAGTCTTCCGATCAAAATCGTTTCGCTGAATATCACCGACGGCGTGCTTGGTTATACCTATCAGTCGTGGCAAAGCACCGGCAACGGCTACTATTCCTCTCTCAACGTGGAGAGCGACGTCAGAATCAATCTGAAAAAAGCCGGATTCATCAAAAGCGTATCGCTGGACAGAACAAGCGCCGTGCTTGGTCTCAATAAAACCCTGCCCCTGCATGTGACCGCTGATCCCGCAGCAAGTGCCGCGGGCGTTGTCTGGAGCTCTTCCGATGAATCTGTCGCCACAGTTTCGGACGGCGTTGTCACCGGCAAGGGTCTCGGAAACGCGGTCATTACCGCTACCATCGGCTTCTTCAAAGCGGAATGTGAAGTGGAGGTAGCGGAAATCAATGCGACAGGTATTTCGCTTGACAAAACATCCCTGACGCTCAATGTGGGCGATACTTCTACCCTTTCAGCCACAGTAACCCCTCCTGACGCCACAGAGAGCGTCACATGGACGTCCTCGGACGAAAGCGTCGCCACCGTGTCGGAGAACGGATTTGTTTCCGCTGTCGGCGCAGGTACGGCGGTCATATCCGCGACAACCAGCCGCAGCGGACTTTCCGCGCAATGCGCCGTGACGGTCGTCTCTCCGCTCACCGTTTCGCTCAGTTTAGACACGCAAAAGGTCAGGGTCGGCGAAAGCATCGTTCTGACCGCGCAGCATGCCGGCGGACTGGGCGATATATCCTACCGATTCTATTACGAACACGACGGCGCGACAGTCGAAATAGCAGGATTCAGTGAAAATAACACAATCGAATGGTTTACCGATGAAGCCGGCGCTTACACGCTGTATGCTGAAATCGTGGATGAAAACGGAACCGTTGCGAATGATTCTGCAGCGGTAACGGTTCTTCCGGAATGCGGTCTGTCGGCTTCGCTGCCCTCGCCGCAGAAGCTGAACACGGCTGTCACGCTGACTGCCACGGGCGGAAACCAGTACGCGTTCGGTTGTGAAACCGTCAACGGTGCGACCGTCCTGCAGGCGCTTTCCGGGTCGTCCGAATGTGTCTGGACTCCTGATCGGACTGGCGACTATACGTTGTATGTCGATATCTATGACGATGACGGATTCGTGACCAGAAAGACGCTGGCATACACTGTTACCGACCTGTATACCTTCACCCTCGACAAGGAAAATGAGCAGAATGTCGGCGTGAACCTGACTCTGACTGCCGAAGGAGGCGCTTCGTACAAGTTCTATTATGAATACAACGGCGCCTGGTGCAGCATTACCTCCAACACCACCGGCGTGTGCGAGTGGTCTCCGAAGTTTGCGGGCAATTATCTGCTGTATGTCGATATCAAGGACGCGCCCGGCAAAGTCATCGCCTGCCGCACACAGGCATTCAAACTGAATGATCCGTTCACGCTGACAAGCGACGCGCAGTCAACCGAGTTTCCCTACGGAAAGACAATCAACTTCACAGCAAACGGTGGTACAAAATATAAGTTCTATTACGAGAAGCAGGGCGAATGGGTAAGAGTGCAGGATTTCTCCGCGGCAAACATCTGCGCTTGGACGCCAACTGCAGCCGGAACCTACAATTTCTATTGCGATATGAAGGACACAAGCGGCAGGGTTGTTTCCTGCAAGAGAATAACCTTCCACATCATCAATCCCTACAGCTTTACAGCCGATAAAACAACCGCGCAGCCTGTCGGAACGAAGATCACCTTCACGGCGACCGGCGGCGATCAGTACAAGTTCTACTACGAGAAGGACGGCGCGTGGGTCAGAATCCAGAGTTTCTCCGCAGCCGATACCTGCGCGTGGACTCCGAATGTTGCGGGAAGGTACAACGTCTACTGCGACATCGCCGACAGCAGCGGAAAAGTCCTCGCCTACAAGGGCATGGAATTTGTCATAGGCGACGTAACCGCGGACAGCTATTCCTTCACCACAAGCGTGGAATCCCCGCAGCCCATGAACACTTCTGTAACCCTCACCGCAACAGGCGGCGCAAGCTACAAATTTTACTACGAAGTCGGCGGCAAGTGGGCGACCGTTCAGAATTTCTCGTCCGCCAACACCGCCACATGGACGCCTGATATGATTGCGGATTACACACTGTATGTCGACATCAAGAATTCCGGCGGCAAGGTCGTCAAAACGCTGTCGAAGAAATTCAGCGCAACCGACCCTTACAGCTTCACCGTCAACGCGACATCTCCGATGAATATTGGCAAGAGCGTGCAATTCACCGCAGCCGGCGGTGCAAGCTACAAGTTCTACTATCAGTATTCAGGAGCGTGGGTCAAGATTCAGGATTCCGCTTTCACGACCTGCAACTGGCGACCAAACAAGGCGGGAGAGTACATGGTCTATGTCGATATCATGAATGCGGGCGGTACGGTATTGACCTGCCGTACAATGAAGCTGATTTTCAATGATCCGTACACCTTCACCAC
>CAMJHU010000252.1 GCA_946405565.1 uncultured Clostridia bacterium | reverse complement strand
TAAAGACGCTATTTTTATCATGGATAGAGGCTACGCCTGTGAAGAACTGATTCGTTAGCTTCCCATATGGATACCAACGAAACAGCCACACATACAACCGATTGAGAGAAAAAAGACTGCAATTTACAGTGATTGCTGTAAGATGCAGTCTTTTTATGTGTATGAAATCATATTTTGTGATTCGCACCATGTGCTTTATTAAATCATCGCTATTCCGTAATCAGTTCCTTGACGTCCACGCGCCTGACACGTCCCGCCATCAGGTAGGCAAACAAGAAGAAGCAGACGCACAGCAGCGCAACCGGTACGGCAATCGTCAGCGGCGTGAAGGCGACGCGGAAGCTGCTCACGCCGATATTCCACAGCATCATGGTGAGCACCCTGCCGGAGAGCCACAGACTGAGGGCGGTACCGATGCCCGCGCCAATGAGGGCAATCAGCAGGAAGCGCACCGCGAATTGCAGACGCAGACGGCGCACGCGGAAGCCGACCGCCTTGTAAATACCGATGTCGGTCTTTTCCTGCAGGAAGGCCTTTTTGCAGACCATGACCACCACCACCAGCGCAAAGACAATCGAGAACAAATAGATAAACGCCTTCATCGCGTTGATAGCGATGGTGAAGGTATCGTCCAGGTTGCCGTCCTCATTGAGCTCACATTCCACATATGCCCCGTATGCGTTAAGGATTTCGCTTTGAATGGCTTTCAGTTCCGATTTGTCTTCCACATGGAATCCGGCATAACTCACATTTTGAATGCCGATTTTTCTGACACACTCCAGATTGGTGGCAAAGCAGCGCCCCGTGTCATTGACACACTGGAACAGACCGGTGATGATACATTCGGCTTTGCCGTCCTTGGAAATCGTCACCTTGTCCCCGACGCGCAAATTCAGTTCTTCCGCGATCATGGGGGTGATAACAATTTCGTTGTCATACAGCGGAATGCGTCCCTTCGTCACGACCAGCACTTCGGGATTTTCATAGTACATGCAATACAGGTTTTCGCCGTTTAAGGAAACGTATGCTGTCGCGTAAAAATATTTCTTTTTGATGGTCGTGTGCCGTTCAATGATATGCTCGATACCGCCCACCGTACTGTCATATTTTTCGGGTTCGCTGAAGAGTACGCCGATTTCGTTGGTGATCAATCCCATGCCTTCGAGAGCGGACTCCGAATCAACCGTATCTCCCAGCGCCGTGATGGTCAGCATAAAGAAGGTGAGAAGAGCGACAATCACCACGGTGCCGAAATAGCGGCGTTTGTTGGCGGTCAACTGCCGCAGCGCAAGGCTGGCGGAAAGGAGTCTTTTGCTGATCGGGGCTTTGAGGCGGCTGTCGAAATAAATTTCCTCTCTCCCGCCGGAAATGGCGCGGATGGGGGAAATCTGTCCGACCTTGCGGGTGCCGAGAAGGATAAACAGACAGGAGACGGCTAAAATTCCCGCCAGAATCGCAACACTCGGCAAAACGGCAAGTGCATTTTCGTTGGGAATCGCAATAATCGGCTGGAACACGTCGCAGAAGGCGCCCGTCAGCGGAATAGACAGCGCAAAGCCGACGGCTGCTCCGATCAACTCCGCCAGCAGATATTGCAGCAGGAACACCGTGCGGATTTTGCCCTTGGAAAAACCCATCGCCTTGAGTACGCCGAGGTTGACATAATCAATTTCAATGCCGGTGGCAATGCTGTGATTCATGACAATCATCACAATGACGGTCAGAAAAATCAAAAATACCATTAAGATGGAGACGATGATCTCCGGGTAAAGATAGGTGTAATGCACCGACTGTTCGCGTGTAATGGCGCCGCTCGCGCAGTCAATGACGCCGGTGTCGAGATTGAGCTGCCGCTGGAATTTCGCGTCGCTGAGGGTGCTGTCGGATGATTGATAAATGCGGACAATGTGGCAATTGCTGTTTTCTGTGTTGGCGGCAAACATTTTGTTAAAATCCTCGTCGCTGATAAAGAGCTGCTTCCAGCCGATCATCGCGGAGCCTAAAGAAGGCTCCACCACCACGCCCGCGACAGTCAAATCAGTGGCGTATTGATCATAGGGGGCTGTGGTCGGGTAAATCCTGATTGTGTCCCCGATTTGTATTTCGTCTGACGTGAGAACACCCTGCGTCACAAAAATCTCGCCCTTTTTGGGCTTTTGCCCGCTGCCGGAGTACCCCGAAAGATCGTCCTTTAAACGCGGGAATTTTTTACTGTCGTATTTTTGCAGAATCCATGTGTTGTGACCCATCGTGCCGTTCAGACTGTATTTTACTGCGACACTGTCTACCACGTCAACACGGTCGACCAATGCATGATTCCTGACTTTCGCAACGATTTCCGGTCTGTAGAAATCGTCCATAATAAACATGTTGATGTCCGGCGCGTCGGCGGTATTCATGGCATTTTCAATGCTGGCGCGGGTGCTTTTGCTGATGCTCAGAAAAGCGGTCAGCGCCATCGAGATAATGAGCATCAGCAGGATAATGCTGGTAAAGGAGCCTTTTTTGCGGCGGATATTAGCGGATAATAAGGTAAAGATTTCCATTTCCGTCACCGCCTTACCACTTCATTGAGGAAAGCCACGCATTGACCTGCACTTCACGGCTGTACTCTTCCTCGGCATTGTAGGGTGGCAGGTCGAGCGTGCCGATGACACGTCCGTCCTCGATGTAGACAAGGCGATTCGCACGCAGCGCGGCGCGGAGGTCGTGCGTCACCATCAGAACGCTCTGTCCCGCACTGTTCAATTCTGTCAGAAGATCAAGCACCTCGGTGGTGTTGTGACGGTTGAGCGCGCCGGTCGGCTCGTCAGCAAAGAGCAGCCTCGGATTGTTGACCACCGCGCGGGCAATGGCGCAGCGCTGCTGTTCGCCGCCCGATACCTGCGAGGGAAGATGGCTTTTGACCTTTTCCAGCCCCATTTTTTCGAGCAGCTTATTTGTGCGCTTTTTCACTTCAGCAGAGGAAGTTGCCTTGTTGAGATAACCCGATACGGCGACATTCTCAAACAGCGTCAGATTGCTGACAAGGTGCATTTGCTGAAAGATAAAGCCGAAGTCGGTATGGCGCAGCTCGGAGAGCTTGTTTTCCTTTGCCTTCACGATGTCAAGTTCTCCGTAAAGTACCTGCCCCGACGTAGCGCGGTCCATGCCGCTGAGCGAATAGAGCAGAGTGGATTTGCCCGAACCCGACGCGCCCATGATAACGGTAAAGTCCCCTTCGAAAATGTCGAGGTCGATGTGCTGCAATACGTGTACCTGCCCGCCGTTATGGGCGAAGCTCCTGCACAGGTCTTTTGCTGACAGAATGGTTTTTTGATTGTTTTTCATGAACTGAAAATACCTCCCTTTGGTTTGATAGTCACATTCTATCAGAAAAGTTATTAAGAAGTAATTAAGAAGTCCGAGAAATCAATCATTTTTCCACCGGCAGCGCCACCACCGCTTCCAGACCGCTTATGTGATTGCGCAGCAGAATGCTTCCTCCCATTTTTTCAGTGATATATTTGACGATGTACAGCCCCAGACCAGAGCCTTGCTCACTGCCGCAGTTTTTGCCGCGGTAGAATTTGTCGAAGATAAAGGGCATGTCCTCGTCCGGAATGCCTCCGCCATAGTCGCGGATTTTTAACAATACAGCGCTGTTTTCCTGCGACAGAGACACGTCAATGTAGGATTTGGCGTATTTTCGCGCGTTGTTGATGAGATTCTCGATGATTTGCAGAAGTCGGTTTTTATCAACATTGACAAATGCTGTAAATGACGGCGGAATGAAAAAAATATCGTCCTGCCGGGCGGACAATTCCTCTATTGCTTCTTGCACAAAGGAACGGATTTCAAGCGATTCGGCGTTGATTTTGAGTTTATCCAGGTCGGACAGCGAATGCAGGAACAGATCGTCGGTCAGCCTTGCCACCTCGTCGCATTTGCGCATGATGACGGAAAGATAGCGGGCGCGGCGTTCGGGAGAGGAATCCATGTGCGCTTCCAATCCCTCGGCATAGGCGCGGATAGAAGCAATCGGGGTTTTGATGTCGTGGGAGAGCGTGGCGATGACGGTCTTGTTGTTCTCGACAGCCTCGCGCTCATTGGCACGGGCTTTGGTGATTTCGCGGCGCATACTGTCGAATGCCCATGTG
>CAMJHU010000251.1 GCA_946405565.1 uncultured Clostridia bacterium | reverse complement strand
GCTTCGGAGGTTTCAGTGTTTCCATATTTATCAGTTACAATGCAACGGACACAATTACCTTCATTTTCTGTGGTAAGTATTGTAGAATAAGTTGCATTTCTCACACTGCTGTTATGCCATGTCTGTTCCTGATCATTGCTTATCTCCCATTTATAGGTTAAATCATCACCGTTGGCAATTACCTTAAAGGAAACTGCGGCACCACTACAATCCGTTATATCTGTTGGAAAAGAGATAATTCTGAAAGGATTTCCTACATTCACTTTGAAGGTAGTACTTTGTTCTTCATATGTCACGGTAACTGTCGTTGTACCAACCATGTCCAACTGGAAAGGTGAATAGGTAAATCCGTCAGTGACTTCCTCGGTCGAACCGTTTTTATAATGGGCAAGAAGAACCAAACCCTTAATATTCAGTGTATCACCAACATCGTAGAAAATCTTGTCCGGCAGGGACTTGATGGAAATGGAGATAAGGGGGATAGACCCGTTGTAATGAATCGTGACATTTTTGCTAAGACCTATGCGGCTGTTTCCGTTTTTATCAATTGCTAAATCATTCCATTGTTGTGCGGTTCCTTCATAGTAAATGTCTTTAAGATTTTGGCAGTTTGAAAAAGCAAGCCAGCCAATCTCCATGACGGAACTCGGTATCGTTACACTTATCAAACTATGGCAGTCTTCAAAAGCCCTCGTTCTAATTGAAGTGACAGAATTGCCAATCTTTACATTCGTCACTCCTGTACAATCTACAAAAGCCCCGGTACGAATCTCTGTGACATAATTTGGTATCATAACATAGTTATGGACATAATCATCGTAATTATCATTATATTTTATTAAACTATCGTCAAAAATATCAAATTCACCAATCCACATTGCGTATGCCACCAACGGCATCCGGTCAAGCAGCGGGAACACCCCCGTTCCCATCGACAGGAACATTGCCGCGACAAGCAGCATGGCGAAGATTTTCTTAAACCTCATTTCATCATGTCCTTTCGTCTTTGATCTTACGCAATCTGTGCGTACATCAAAATGTTGTGTTATAATTATACCATGTTTTCCATAAAATATCAATATATTTTATCATTATTTCATATGCCTTGCAGATTCGTGTGCATTGCCCACCGAAAAAAATTTACATCTGCCACTTGTTTTGCAGCACGGCATTTGTTATAATATAGATTTGTAAAGAAATGGAGGTACAGGATTTTTATGACAAAAGTAGATATTTTCTCCGGCTTTCTGGGAGCCGGCAAAACCACGCTCATCAAAAAGCTCATCAAAGAGGCATATCACGATGAAATGCTGGTGATTATCGAAAACGAGTTCGGACAGATCGGCATTGACGGCGGATTTCTCAAGGAAGCGGGCATTCAGATCACCGAGATGAATTCCGGCTGTATCTGCTGCAGTCTGGTGGGAGATTTCGGCAAGGCGCTGGCACAGGTCAAGGAGCAGTACAACCCCGACCGCATTATCATCGAGCCGTCCGGCGTGGGCAAGCTTAGCGACGTCATTCGCGCCGTACAGGGCGCGGGCATTGAGGATATGGAGCTCAACGCCTTCACCACGGTGATTGACGCGTCCAAGTGCAAGATGTATCTGAAGAATTTCGCGGAATTCTATCAGAATCAGATTGAATTTGCGTCCTCGGTGGTGCTGTCCCGCACGGACGGACTGCGGCAGGATAAGCTGGACGATGTGGTTGCCATTGTGCGTTCGCTCAACGAACACGCGACGCTTATCACGACCCCGTGGGATCAGCTCGACGGCAGCGCGATTCTCGCCGCGATGGAAAAGCGCAGCACGCTTGAGGCAGAGCTTGAGCATCTGCTGGAAGAGCAGAAGGAAAAAGAAAAGCACCATCACCATCACGACGGTGAAGAGTGCGACGATCCGGACTGCGAGTGCCACCATCATCATCATGACGATGAAGATGAGGAACACGAGCATCACCATCACCATCACCACCATCACGACGAGGAAGAGTGCGACGATCCCGAATGCGAGTGCCACCATCATCACCACGACGATGAAGACGAGGAACACGAGCATCACCATCATCATCACCACCATGACGATGAAGAAGAACACGAGCATCATCACCATCACCACCATGATCATCATGCCGACGAGGTCTTTACCAGTTGGGGAACCGAAACCGCCGAAAAGTTTACACAAGGCTTCGTAGAGGACTGTCTCGACGAACTCATGACCGGACGTTACGGCATGGTGCTGCGTGCCAAGGGCATTGTTGCCACAGCGGACGGTCAGTGGATTCACTTTGATTATGTACCCGGGGAAAAGGAAATCCGCTTCGGCGCTGCCGATGTCATCGGCAAGCTCTGCGTCATCGGCACCGGACTGGACAAGAAGGGTCTGAAAGCGCTGTTCACAGTGGCAAACGGCGCCGCGCAGTAACCATTCCCCCGAAAGGAGCATGATTTTCCTATGGACATTCCCGTGTATCTTTTTACCGGATTTCTGGAGGCGGGCAAAACCAAGTTTTTGCAGGAAACGCTCTCTGACAAAAGTTTCTTTGAAAGCGGCAAGGATCGGACGCTGGTGCTGCTGTGTGAGGAAGGGGAAGAGGAGTTGTCTCCCGCACAATTCGCGTCCCCCGATGTGTTCATTGAGGTGATCGATGACCGGAAGCGCATCAATCCCGACAAACTGGAGGCGCTGCGCCGTAAGCACAACGCCACCCGCGTAATGATTGAATATAACGGTATGTGGCTGGTGAACGATCTCTTCCGGTTCATGCCCGAAGACTGGGCGGTGTATCAGGAGTTTATGTTTGTGGATGATACCACCATCGACGTCTACAATGCCAATATGCGCAATCTCGTGGTGGATAAACTCAGCAGCTGCGACATTGTGGTATTTAACCGCTGCACACCCGATACCGATTTTCAGGCGCGTCATCAGCTCGTGCGCACCATCAGCCGCCGCGCCGATATTGTCTATGAACGCACCGACGGTCAGATTGCCTATGACGACATCGAGGATCCCCTGCCCTTTGACATCGACGCACCTGTCATCGAAATCGGGGACGGCGATTATGCGCTGTTCTACCGCGATCTCTGTGAGAATACCATGCAGTACAACGGCAAGACTGTCACCTTCCTCGGCAGAGTCAATAAAAACAGCAGGCTGCCTGCCCGCAGTTTCTTTGTAGGACGTCCCATCATGACCTGCTGCGTGGAGGATATCCAGTACTGCGGTCTGCTCTGCGAGGACGGCGGCGACAGCGTGAAGGACACAGACTGGGTGCGGATTTCCGCCAAAATTACCGTCAAGCACAGCCGCATCTACGGTCGCAAGGGACCCGTACTCAAGCTGATTTCCATGTCTCCTGACAATGCTCCGGAAAATCCTGTCGCTACGTTTTTCTGAGATTTTTTGACAATGCTGCTTGGCAAGTAGAATTATTTATTTATGAGCGGAAAGTTGAGGGAAAATACGCGACTTTCCGCTTATTTTGTGTTTTTTGAACCGAAAAAAACGGAGGATAAGTGGTTGACAGCCGTTCACGGTTGTGGTATAATAATCGCCAATCGGGGTGTAGCCCAGGTGGTAGGGCGCCACATTTGGGATGTGGAAGCCGGGAGTTCGAGTCTCCCCACTCCGACCAGAAAGGTTGCATAAAAAAGATGCCACCCCCGTGAAGCCCCAATTGTAGGGGCTTCACGGCATTTTAGGGGGCAAAAAACACAAGGGTTGTACCGTAGATGACATTGGGCATTTTTGAGGTATTTTTGAAAGTGAACTCCTGTGATGCTCATTTCGAGGTCTGCCGTTGCCCCTATTTCAAGAAAATTCAATACCCAGCCAATCAAGCGTGCAGGTAGAAAATCTGTGCGCTTTTTTGTAGATAAGCAACAAAGCCGATGATTAGAAGAAGGACGCTTGCTCTGCGTCCAACAGAAAAATCGTCGGCTTTTTTTGTTTGCTAATAAAATTTGTAGGAGAGTGATTACCAAATGAGATTCAAAAGCCAGCAGCACAAGTCCACATTCAAGAAGGCTATCCGAAAGAAAGACAAGACCGACAACAAGCTCATGGCGGCGATGTATCTGCTCACCGCTGACCTTCCCCTGTGGAACAGGGTGAAAGGAAGCATCCGCGAGAACAGCATTG
>CAMJHU010000250.1 GCA_946405565.1 uncultured Clostridia bacterium | reverse complement strand
ATCCAGTGGTTTAATGCCGGTGGGTGTTCCTATGAACTCATCACGCCGATCGGAGTTCATCAGCATCAGATGGTCATAGGCGTTAATCAGCACCTCGGAAATAGGCTTTAAGCCCTGACTGCCCCGCGAATTGGCAATTTCATAAATACGCTGCTCCGAACGGTCGAGTACCATTCGCGCGTCATTGGTTTCGTCGGAGGCGTCATTGATGATCTCCCGTGCCGCCAGAATCAGCGCGCGCATTTCATATTTTTCGCGAATTATGGCGGCATATGTTTCCACGTTGGACACCGACGGCACCAGATCCGCCAGTGTAAATAGATACTGCTTGCCGGTTTCCTCCGTGAATACGCCGATACCCACCAGTTCGTTGAGCACCGTTATGATGTCCACGGGGGATCCGGCACGGAACAATCGGTGCATTGCCGAAAAGATTTCGCGATGATTTTCATTGTAAAAAAACTCCGGGCGCACGATATCCAGAATACGATTGAGACATTCGGCGTCCAGCAGTACCGCTCCCAGCACCGACTGCTCCGCTTCATTGTTGAAAGGCAGTACAGCCGTGCGTTCCGGAACGCTGCCGGTAATATTCTCCATGCCTCATCTTCCTTTCTGCCGTTTTGCTCCCGGAGAGGGTTCTTTATTCTTTGACAACCTCGATATTCAGGCTCGCCGTAATGCCGGTGTAGAGCTTCACTTCGCACTCAAAGGTGCCGAAGGTCTTGATGTCGGAACGAAGCGTGATTTTTTTCTTATCGATTTCCAGACCATACGCCTCGTTCAAAGCCTCCGCTATCTCCTTCGGCGTAATGGATCCGAAGAGTTTTCCACTCTGCCCTGCCTTACCGATCATTTTAAGCGTTTTACCGTGGATCTTAGCTTTTTTGGCTTCAGCGGCAGCTTTTTCCTCCGCCAGACGGAAAGCGGCGGCACTGTCCTTATTGGCCTTCTCGCTCATAGCCTGCGCGTTGGCCTCCGTCGCTAAACCGCGGGGAAACAGAAAATTTCTCGCGTAGCCGTCCGACACATTGACCAGATCACCCTTTTTACCCTGTCCTTTTACATCCTGATTGAGTATTACTTTCATATGAATTTCTTCCTTTCTATTCTTTCCGTAATGAGCACGTTTGTTTATGTCATCCCTTGACGGTTTCACGCTGTTCCTGTACCTGATCGTCACGGAATTCATCAATTGCCGCCTTCAGCTTCGCCTCAGCTTCATCCATCGTGACATTGGATAGCTGCGCCGCTGCCATGGTCATATGACCGCCGCCGCCCAGTTTTTCCATGACAAGCTGCACATTGAAGCGTCCCAGTGAACGAGCTGAAATATTAACCTGCGCACCTGAAACATACAGCACAAACGACGCCACGACGCCGTTGATATTCAGCAGTTCGTCAGCCGCCTGTGAAGCAATGACGCGCACGCCCTCCACTTCTTCTGCCGCACAGGAAATCGCGCAGTCGCCGTAAAGACGCGCCGACGAAACCAACTGCGATTTTTCGATGTAGGTCTGAAGTGATCCGGAGAAAAAGCGCTTGACTTCAATCGTGTCGGCGCCCCTCCGACGCAGATAGGCTGCCGCTTCAAAGGTTCGCGCGCCGGTTTTGAGAACAAAACTCTTGGTATCCAGCATGATGCCGGACAACAGCGCTTCCGCCTCGGGACGCGCAATCGCCGTTTCGTGTACATAGGGAGCCAATTCGGTCACCATTTCACAGGTAGATGACGCATACGGTTCGTGAAAAAAGATAACTGAATTCTGAATACGCTTAACCGACAGACGGTGATGATCAATGGTAACGACTGTCTGCGCGGCGTTGTAAACCGCCTTGCTCTCAATGACTTCCGGCGAATGGGTGTCAACGATAATCAGCAGCGAATCGTCCGTCATGGTGTCCAACGCCTCGTCGGGCGGTATAAACCAGTTGACCTGTCGCGTTTCACGATAGGCATTGATCAATGGTAATGCCAGTGTGGCACTTTCATCTACCACAATACTGACCGTATGCCCTGTGTCCTTTTGCAGTGCGGAAATCAGCGACGCCAGACCAATAGCGGCGCCAATGGCATCAAGATCAGAAAAGCGGTGTCCCATAATAAAACACTTGTCTGCCGCGTTAATCAATTCCACCAGTGCCTGCGCCACCATACGGGTACGCACCTTACTCTGTTTCTCCACCGATTTGGAAACGCCGCCGTAGAACGAATAGCCGTCGGTATCCTTGACCGATGCCTGATCGCCGCCGCGTCCCAGCGCCATCTCCAGCGCCTGATTTGCCCAGTATTCGCATTCACTGAAATTGGCGCCGCCATATCCCACGCCAATGGAAAGCGTGACGGGGTTGCCTCCCTCAATGACAATTTTGCGCGCCTCGGTCAGAATCGAAAAGCGGGAGGAAATGATTTTTTCCAGATATTGCTGTTCTACCAGGATAAAACTGCGGTCACGGGCGTTGATGCGGGAAATGCAGTTGTAATCCGCCACCCACTTGCCCAGCAGCGATTCCACAGCAGAAATCACCCGTACACGTTCGTTTTCACGTACCTTGAGCAGTTCTTCCTCATTGTCGAACACAATCAGCATGACCGCCGGTCGACTGAGCAGAAACTGGTTCTCCGTACGTTTGAGGTCAGTGACATCGTTGAAATACAGCACATATTGGGTAGTCTGTTCCACTTCATGCGCTCCAACTGTTACAGTGTAGACCTTTTTCTCCTTTTTTATCTCGAAACGATTATCCTTTTCCAGCCACGATACTTCAAAACCCTTAAACACACGAGGCAGCATCACCCCTTGCGCATCCGCCCCCAGCAAAATGATTTCGCGAAACTGTTCGTTATACCATACAATTTCGCCCTGTGATGAAACTGATACAGCCGGAACCGGAATGCGGTTAAGCGCGTCCCGGTTGCCGATATTGAGCGAATCCGAAAGACGGGAAATATAAGTGTGAATGTTTTCTCTGACCGTACGGGAATACAGCAGCGAAAAGCCGACGGCGGCTCCCCCTACCAGTAATCCGATGATCTTCAGCGTCACATTCCCCGACAGGAGCAGAATCAACAGCACGATCAGCAGAATAATTCCCGTCTGTACATATGAAAACGGAGACAGCAGCCAATATTTTCTGTTATCCATCTAACCACCACCATACGACTGTGAATTTGCCGACACAATGACCGAACCCTGACATAGGTTGTCTGTCAGTCTCATGCTGCCGAATCCGATTTGGATGTTTCATCAAACTTCCATGATGATGGGAAGAATCATGGGACTTCGTTTGGTGCGTTCATAAATAAATTTGGACAAATCATCCCGCACGCGACTCTTAATCAGTCCCCACTCACGGACGCCTTCGTCGAAACAGTCTTCCAGCGCGTCAGCGGCAATCCGCCGCGCCTCGTCGAGAAGCGGTTCCGCGTCGCGTACATACACAAAGCCGCGGGAAACAATATCCGGTCCCGAAACCGTCAGACCCGCGTCGGAGCTGATCGCCATCACGACAATAATCAAGCCGTCCTGTCCCAGGTGCTTGCGGTCCCGCAGCACCACGCTGCCTACGTCGCCCACACCCAGACCGTCCACCAGCAGCTTGCCGCTGGGAACTATGCCGATTTTTTTGATATGGCTGTCGCATACCTCTATGCAGTCACCCAGATCCGCAATGCAGACATTCTGATCGGGAATCCCTACGGCACGAGCCAGTCCCGCGTGCTTGAGCAGGTGTTTCTGCTCGCCGTGGACAGGAATAAAATATTTCGGTCGGATGAGTCCCAGCATCATTTTCAGTTCTTCCTGACAGGCGTGACCCGATACATGGACGTCGTACATCTTTTCATACACGACTTCACATTTATGCTTGAGCAATTCATTGACGACATTTCCCACATTTTTCTCATTGCCCGGAATGGGATTGGCGGAAATGATAATGAAGTCATCGGAACCGATCTCCACCTGACGGTGATCCGAAAACGCCATACGTGTCAGCGCACTCATGGGTTCCCCCTGGCTTCCCGTGGTAATCAGCACGATCTTGTTCTTGGGATAACGGCTGAGCATGGAAATGTCTATCATCACACCATCAGGCACATGCAGATATCCCAGTTCCAGATGGTATTCGGGCGCCGGCATTTACAGAAA
>CAMJHU010000249.1 GCA_946405565.1 uncultured Clostridia bacterium | reverse complement strand
TAACAATTGATACTGTAAATACAAATTTTGATTCCACGCAAGACTTTAGACCATTGCATCATCACAGCATCAGAACAATGATCTGCTGCGAGGATTTTTGGAGGATTTTTTGATAAAGGATTTTGAAACCTGTCTCCAAGCACTGCGGAAAAAGCATAGAACCCAAGAATCATCAGCGATATCCACTGTGCGGTTGACAAACCCAAATATACGCCTCTGATGCTGTCGCCGCGAAAGAATTCCAAGACAAATCGACAGACGGCATACAAAATCAGGTAGCACTTCAATAAATCCGCTTTTTCCTTTTTCCGGTCAATCTGCACGAGGACAATAAACAAGATTCCTTCCACCAAGGCTTCTATCAATTGTACGGGAATCCGTTCAAAGGAAATCGTTCCAATCTGAAAAGGGTGGGACAATTTTTTTCCGTAACAACAGCCGGTTAAAAAACATCCGACGCGTCCGAAGACATGAAACAAAGGCATGGCAGGAACGCAGAAACGAAATATGGTTTGACGAAAACGGTCGTCATGACGGGTTAAGAAACAAAGGCTGGCGATTACGCCAAACAAACCGCCGTAAAAGACCAGACCGCTTTGTGGAATCAGGAGAATGGCATTTTGCAGACTGAAATGACGGATCAGCCAGGGGATTTGTGTGAGGGCAAAGAGGAGCTTCGCGCCGAGAAAGCCTCCTGCGGCGGAGAACGCTGTCATACGTAGAAAGGATGAAAAGGGAATCTCAAACCGATCCAGTCTTATATACATCCATCCCAGCGCGAAAAAGCCTCCGATCATCGCCATAACCGTATAGGACGGTAACATAATATGAATATAGGGATACATAATGGAATAACTCCTGCCTGAAAAACTGAACAAAAGACGGTATCAATCATCAAAGTCAATAAACGCAGCGTCTACCCAGCCGTAATAATCGCCGTCTTCCGAGTCGTATAATTCATACCACCAGATCTTTTTGGAATAGCAGTAGCGATTGGAAACGACATGCCAGCCATTGCCTAAACTCTTTCGGACGCGGGCGGCTTTGCCTCCGTCTACAACATAGGACGTCTTAAAACCGGCTACGGTTTCTCCGTGGGTATTGATACGTCCGAAGCGATAGCATTCCATCACAACGCCTTCGTCCGGTTCCGGCTCGGATTCCGGCTCAGGTTCGGGGATTTCGTATTCGTCGAATGACTGCCCGGATTCCGCCTCCGTATCGTCGCCTGTGAAAGCCCCGGAATCCATCGAACCGTTCAGCCAATCGGCTATATTGGCTAAATCCATCAGATTGCCCGCTTGTGCCAATTTTTCCGTCATGGTAATCATATCTTGCCCGGCGTGATTGGAGGCGACACATCCGCCGCAGCCGTTTTCACAGCCGATCAGCTTTTCCTCCGAATCGGTAGACCCGTAGAAAACCCCGGATTTTGTGGAGGCTGGGTCGGAATAGTCCATGCAGCCGGAATAGCATGACTTTTCACTTTGCCCGCAGCCCAGACATCCGCCGCCGTAATAGCGGATGTCGCAGCCTGTCATGCTGAAAGAACCCTCATCCCCCTCGTCTGCCGAGAGGCTCACAAATTTACAGGACTGAGACCAGCAGGCGGTATTGCATCCTCTGCCGGAAGAAAGGCAACCGCCACATCCCGGAATCGAACAGCTCATAGCACTGACGCCGTCATAATCAAAGTTGTCATACGATGGCAGTTCGCAGGACTTGCAGCCGAAACACCCTGTCATCCCCATCAGACAAAATCCTGCCACGCCAAACAGCAGCAGGATAAAAATCTGCTCTCCCTTTGATTTACCGTTAAGCCTGTCAAGAAAATTCATATCATAACACTTCCTTTGCATATATGTTTTTTTCTATATCTGATCTTTATATATGGTAATAATCAGGAAAATCAACTTGTCTTTATCATAGCACGAATTCTCACAAAAGTCAATACCTTTAGACATTTGTTTTATGCTCTTTAATGCTCGATGCCAACTGTTCTGACACATGATAAGCAAATCGCATAAAACCCATTGCAAATTAATTTGCCATCTTGTATAATAAAAGTAATACCCAAGAATCACAGAAAGGAGAAAAAAGATGTTCAAACAGAAAAAACACCAAACACCTGACGGGATGCAGGAGGAAAAGGAACGTTCCTATCGTGCTTTTATCAGTTACAGTCACAAGGATAAAAAGAAGGTCGCGAGGCTTCAAAAAAAGCTGGAGACCAGCCGGATTCCGCGGTCATTCCGTCGGAACGCGAATATTTCGGAAAAGCGTATTTACCCGGTATTCCGGGACGATACCGATCTTACCGGCGTGGCACTGATGGATTCCATCCGGCACGCGCTGGCGCATTCGGACTATCTGATTGTCATTTGTACCCCCAACAGTGCCGCCTCCGGCTATGTCAACGCCGAAGTGGACTGCTTTGTGGAAACGGGCAGAGCGGATCGCATCGTTCCTGTTGTCATCGACAAAAAGTCGCCGTATGAATCATACGATGAGGCGTGGTTTCCGCCGAGCCTGCTGGCTGCCGGATACAAACCGCAGGACGCGATTGTCTATGCCGGCGCCTCGAAGCGGGGCGCCATCTACCGTCTGATCTACCGGCTGCTCGGACTTACGGACAAGGTGTATCTCGAAAAGTATATTGACAGACGGCTCACCGTCGGCAACGTGGCAATGGCGCTGCTGGTTCCGGTGGTCTGGTTTTACGCGCTGGTGATCGGTGTGGACGTAACGCGTGAACTGAGAACGGCGCATTATTACTATGAATCCATGGCGTTTAAGGACGGACTGCGTCCTGACGGGGTGGAACAACTGTCCCGACCGCTGCCTGACAATTATTATGCCGTTTCCTTCCGGTTGTCAGACAAGCATTATCTGTATCGGGTGGAACACATCGGCATTGACAGCGCCAGCCAGCCCTTCAGTATGACGCTGCTGGAATCCGAACGGATGGACTATTGTCTCAACCAGAACACCAGCAACGCAAGAACCTCCAAAATAAAGTATTATAACGCGGAAGGCGAACTGTTGTTTGTCAAAAACTACTCGCTGAATCAGGAAATCGTTGATCTGATCATGTCGGATGATTCACCCGAACCGTATTATCTTCCTTACGATATGACGTCTGAAAAGATGGGCGGAAAGCATGGCTTTTCCTGCCGGATTGCCCAAGGGTACGATGAAAAGGGTCGGCTGGCAATGGTATATTATTTGTCGGATTCCGTGAGCAATCTGATGGTGTGCGACAGCAACGGGTATTATGGACACCGGTATGAGCGACGGGAAGACGGAAGCGTAAGTGCCGTCGTGTATATCGATGAGCAGGGCAATGAAATGGCAAGAATGGCGGTGAAGTAACGAAGTGAACAGAATATTTATCAGTTATCTGAAACAGAATCAGAAGCAAGCACGTTTTTTGCTGCGAAAACTGAAGCGGTTTCGGCTTCCCGACAAATGGCAGAATCCGGAGGCGGTTCCGATGACAATCTGTGATGCCGCGGGAAAGCCCATTGAAAACAGACCCTTGTGGGACGGAACCGGAGCGGATTGCCTGATTGTGATCTGCTCACGTCTATCTGCCGTTGACAAACGGATAGACGCGGAGATCAAAGCCTTCCGGAACGTCTGTCCGGGTGGCAAGGTCATTCCCTATGTCATCGACGGCATTCCCAACGCAAAGTTACCCCAGGAGGAATGCTTTCCGCCGATGCTGCGGGCGAATGAGACGGAAGAAGCTTTTGCTGTGAGTGGAAAAGGAACTGGGGCGGCGCCATGCGCTGCTGCGTCTGATAGCGACGTTGTTTGATATCCCTTTAGATACGCTCACGGAGCGTGCGCTGGCAAACAAACGTCGCGTGATGATGACGTTCCTGACGGCGGGAGCCGTTGTGGCGTCTTTCGTCTTATGCTGGGTCATCCGTGACTATTTGATCTGGCATCAGGAATACTATTCGTCTTATGAATACCGCTACGGGGTGCCATGCGGTGTGGGGAGAATTTACTTTCCGGAGTGGCAGAATCGGAAGGAATATTACATCTTTTCTTACGCGTCGGGTCATGTCACCCGGGTCGAGCCATCGCCCGGGATATCTGGTTTCCCGGAAGAAAACCCGTATCTTTCTGCCATCAATACGCCCGTCATCATGATTACCTACCATACTGATTGTACCGTTGA
>CAMJHU010000248.1 GCA_946405565.1 uncultured Clostridia bacterium | reverse complement strand
AGGCACCATGATGGGCCGTTTGATCCGTTCGCTCGACCCCCGCGGCTTCAAGGTTTTCACGATGGTCAAACCCGACGACGAGGAAAAACGCTATCCGGTTATGCACCGCTATTGGCAGCGCCTTCCTGCCAAGGGCAATATCACGATTTTTGACCGCAGTTGGTATCGCTGTTTTGACTTCGTGGAGGGCAAAAAGAACAAGGACACTGAAGACCGGAAGTTTCACAACATTCTGGACTTTGAATCGCAGCTCACCAACGAAGGCTATCTTCTGATCAAGATTTTCCTGCATATCTCCGCCGATGAGCAGAAAAAGCGATTCAACAAGCTCAAGTCGGTCAAATCCACTTCCTGGCGCATCAAGAAATCCGACCTCCGACAAAACGAGAATTATGTCAAGGTCTATCGGCTGCTGTGCGAGGTGCTGGACAAAACCAACACACCCAACGCCCCCTGGCACGCCGTCAATACCGCTACGGGCGACACTGCCACCGCGCAGGTTTTCTCCGTCGTGATCGAAGCCATGGAACACGCGCTCGAACAGAAGAGCCGCAATCTCCCGCTCGACCCCGGTTCCGCAACCGTTTCCGCACCGGTCAGACCGCAGGTCTCGCTCAGTCTCAAGGACATCGACCTGGCGAGCGCCGTGTCTGACAAATCCTACAAAAAGCGCCTCAAAGCCCTTCAGGAACAGCTCTTTATGCTGCAAAACGAACTGTACCGCCGCAAGATTCCGCTGGTCATCGTCTACGAAGGCTGGGACGCTGCGGGCAAGGGCGGCAACATCAAACGCGTCGCGCAGGCTCTCGACCCGCGCGGCTATGAGGTTATCCCCATCAGCGCACCCAATGAAGAGGAACGCAATCACCACTTCCTCTGGCGCTTCTGGCGCGTGCTGCCCAAAACCGGACATACCACCATCTTCGACCGTTCGTGGTACGGACGCGTCATGGTGGAACCCATCGAGGGCTTCATCAACGACGAACAGCGCCTGAAAGCCTACGACGAAATCAACCGGTTTGAATACAGTCTCACCCAGTTCGGTACCATTGTCATCAAATTCTGGCTGCACATCGACAGCGACGAACAGCTCGTGCGCTTTACCGCCCGTCAGAACACCCCCTCCAAGCAGTGGAAGATTACCGACGAGGATTGGCGCAACCGTTCCAAGTGGAGCCAGTACGAAGCCGCCGTGGACGAGATGATTGCCAAAACCAATACCCCTGACGCACCGTGGATTATCATCGAATCCAATGACAAGAAATACGCCCGGCTGCGCACACTCGAAGAGCTGATTGCCATTATCGAAAAGCGTCTTTCCCAGAAGGACAATGTCCCGGAGGATTATCGCCAGTAGTGTTTGAAAAAAGCGGTCATCGGTTTGTGAATGACAAACCGACAGCCGCTTTTTTGCTTTGTCCGATTTCTATGCCTTCTTGGGGCTCGGACTGAGCTGCGCAATGATAATGCCCGTCAGAATCAGTCCGCAGCCCGCATACGCCTGCCACGCCATATGCGCGTGGAGAATCAGCACACCCCCGATCACGCTGAACACCGATTCCATCGAAAAGACAATCGCCGCCACCGTCGGGTCGGAATCCTTCTGCCCGAGCGCCTGACAGGTGTATGCCACACCCACCGACATCAGTCCGCCATAGAGCAGCGGCACCGCTGCCCTCTGTACGGCGGGCAGCGTGATATCCTCCCACAGCAGCGCACAGATCATACTCTCCACGCCGCAGACGATAAACTGCCCCATCGAAAATTTCAGCGGACTGAGCGATGTCACAAATCTGTCAACTACCAGAATATGCACTGCCCACATCACGGCTCCCCCGATCAGACAGCATTCCCCCGCGCCGATCACCAGATTGAACCGTTCGTCGAGGTTGAGCAGCAGCAGCCCCGCCACCGCCAGTACCGCTCCTGCCCATACCAAAACGTGGGTTTTCCTGTGAAACAGCAGCAGCGACAGCACCGGCACAATCACCGTGTACAGTCCCGTGATAAAGCCCGCCTTGCCCGCCGGAGTTCCCAGCTGCACACCGTACTGCTGAAGCGCCGAAGCCAGAAACAGTACCGTCCCCGTCACGCAGGAACCGCCCAGCAGCTTCTTCCATGTCGCGCCGTCCATGCGCTCCCTCTCAAACAGCAGTATCACCGGCACCAGCGACGCCGCGCCCAGCAAAAAGCGTATGCCGTTGAAGGAAAAGGTGCCGAGATATTCGGCGCCAACCTCCTGCGCCACAAACGCCAGTCCCCAGATCACCGCGGTCAGCAGCAGCAGCAAGGTCGCCCGGATTTGTCTGATATTTTTCATTTGATGTCTTCCTCCGTTTTCCTGATGAACGTGAAAAAACGCGCCGCGTGTTTCGCTCGTCTTCAAGCCAAAACGCGGCGCTGTATGATTTGTATGATAATTATAAAATACTCTGTAAGAATTGCTTGGTGCGGGCATTCTGGGGATTGTTGAACATCTCCTCCGGCGTGCCTTCTTCCATGATGATGCCGTCCGCCATGAACACCACTCTGTCCGCCACTTCACGGGCAAAGCCCATCTCATGCGTGACGCACAGCATGGTCATTCCTTCCTCTGCGAGCTTCTTCATGACGTTCAGCACTTCGCCCACCAATTCGGGGTCGAGCGCCGACGTCGGCTCGTCGAAGAGCATGATCTTGGGCTGCATGGCAAGCGCGCGGGCAATCGCCACACGCTGCTTCTGTCCGCCGGAAAGTTTGGAGGGATACACGTCCGCCTTGTCGGAAAGACCCACTTCTTCGAGAAGCTGACGGGCAAGCGGCTCGATCTCCGCCTGGCTCTTGCTCTTGACGGTCATGGGCGCCAGCATGAGATTTTCCAGTACGGTCTTGTGCGGGAAAAGGTTGAAGTGCTGGAACACCATTCCCATTTCCAGCATGAGCGACTTGTGCTTTTCCTTGTCGATGCTTTCGACGGTTTTGTCGTGTTCGCGGTGGAGGAACAGTTCGTCTTCAATGAAGATTTTGCCGCCGGTAATCATTTCCAGCTGATTGAGCGAGCGCAGGAAGGTGGATTTGCCCGCGCCGGAGGGTCCGATGATGCAGATCACTTCGCCGTTTTCGACCGTGAGATTCACGTCCTTGAGCACTTCGAGATGACCGAATTTCTTGCTGACATGCTCGGTACGAATCATTGACATGGCAGAATCCCTCCTTTATTCATACACCGAGAATTTCTTCTCGATCTTGCCGAAGACAAACGTGAAGAACGCCGTGATAATCAGATAGATCACCAGCGCCGGAATAAACACCAGATAGGAACCGCTCGCGGAGATGGTCTTGGAAATGGTGGTGATGTCCATCAGACCGATAACGAACACCAGCGAGGCGTCCTTGATCATCATGACGAATTCGTTACACACCGGCGGAATCATGCGGCGGGTTGACTGGGGAATGATGATCTTGCTCATGGTCTGACCGTAGCTCATGCCCAGCGCCTTGGCAGCTTCATACTGTCCCTTGTCGATAGATTCCACCGCCGCACGGACAATTTCCGCGCAGTAAGCGGCACTGTTGAGAATGAAAGCAATACACGCTGCCACAAAAGCGCCCTTAAACACGCCTTCGGGGTCGTTGGAATCAAACAGGCTCCGCCAGCTGAATCCCTCGAAAATACCCGGCACTGCCAGATAGATACAGAACAGCTGAATCATCAGCGGCGTGCCGCGGAAGAAGAAAATATAAGCGCGGCAGGGCAGGCTGATCAGGGGATTTTTGGAGATCTTGCCCAGCGCTAAGAAAATCGCGAGGAAGAGTCCGCAGACAATGCTGATAGTAGTCAGCAGAATGGTGAGCTTCGCGCCGTAGAGTACGCTCTGTCCGCAGCCCAGCATACGGTACGTATAATTGATAAACTGACCGACGACGTTCCACGCGCCGTCGTCGGCTTTGTGGACGCTGCCCGCAAAGCCGACATATTTCTCACTGATGCCCTTCACACCGGAAGTGGAGAAGGAAGCGTAATTGATGAAATAGAGGTCGTTGTAAGTAATGGCAACCTGACGGCGGGAACGGGTCTCGTCCTTTTTGAGTTCGGTGCGGATCTGCTGCGACGCGCTGTCCATGAGTGCTTCCTCACTCGGCTTGACAAAGGCAAAGACCGTGGCAATCACAAAAATCGACAGCAGCACGACCGCGATGATACGGGACTTGCGTTC
>CAMJHU010000247.1 GCA_946405565.1 uncultured Clostridia bacterium | reverse complement strand
CGTTGTCGTATTTTTTTTCCAATACGCCCATATCATAAAGATTATCATTGAGATAGCTTTCCACGCGGGAATACTGTCCGGTAATCTGCGCGTCGGTCTGAAACGCGTCGGGAAACGCCGTCCACTCCACAAAGTCACTGCCGGGTTCGGTAGTGAAGATGATGTTGAGCTGTGTACAGTCTTCATCTGAAAAGAAAAATTCGATATATGCGCGGGGATCCTCCGCGTAATAAAAGGCAGAATCACTGCGTCCTGTTTCTTTTTCAAAGGCAATGTTATATTCGTTGCTTTCTACTCGTTCACCGAAGGAAGCGTGCGCGTTTTTGAGCTGCCCGGCGAGTGTGCCGTTGTAAACGGTGACGCTGAAATCGAAGCCTTCTTTTGTCACGTTTTTTATTTCGGCAAAGCAGCGGGAAAAGGGCTGGTCAAATTCACGATACCATTTGCCCTTCCATTTGGAGGCTGAGACGCCTCCCGCCTGACCGCAGGATGTCAGCAGCAGAGTGATACACATTGCGAGGGCGGTGATAAAGGCGGTCCATCGGGTATGTTTTTTCATAGAGATCAACTCCTCTTTGAATGATAAGTTTGGGGGTGGGTTCCGATTCATGATAAATCATTATACACCAAAATCGAGGGACTGTAAATACCTGTTGTGACAGATGAGGAAAAAATAAAAATAGCGCGAGAGATTGAAAAAGAAAACAAGAGAAAAAGCGAGAAAACAAGAGATAGATACTTTGTAAATAAAAAAGTTTTCAAAAAGTGTTGACAAGGCGCTCCAATTGTGGTAAGATACTCCCTGCGAGCGTTTGACCGTGTGTTTTCCGTGCCGCAGCGGCGCGGGCTTGCGAGAACACCGGATTACGTTTCAAAATGGATTGTCAATATGTAATGGAGGAAAATGCTATGTCAACTTTTATGCCTAAAGCCGGCGAAATTGACCGCAAGTGGTATGTCATTGATGCAGCGGGTAAGCCCGTCGGTCGTGTTGCCGCTCTCGCAGCCGATATTCTCAGAGGCAAGACCAAGCCGATTTTTGTGCCCCATGTGGATTGCGGCGATTTCGTGATTATTGTGAATGCCGACAAGGCAATTCTTACCGGCAACAAGCTGGAAAAGAAGATTTACTACCGTCATACCGGTTATATCGGTCACCTCAAGCAGGTTAAAGCGGGTACACTCATGCAGACCAAGCCCACCAAGGTGATGGAGCTTGCTGTCAAGGGAATGGTTCCCAACACCACCATCGGCAGAGCGGCGCTGAACAGACTGCATGTGTATGCCGGTGCGGAGCATAAGCATCAGGCACAGAAGCCCGAAGTATGGGATATGTAATCGGAAGGAGGATAATGAATTATGTACGATAAGACACCGTTTTTCTATGGTACCGGCAGAAGAAAGAGTTCTGTCGCCAGAGTCAGACTTTACAAAGGTACCGGCAAGGTCATTATCAACGGCAGAGAGATCGACAATTATTTTGGTCTTGACACCCTGAAGGTCATCGTTCGTCAGCCCCTCGAGCTGACAGGTCTGACCGACCGCTTTGATGTGGTGTGCAATGTGGCTGGCGGTGGCGTGACCGGTCAGGCTGGCGCTATCCGTCACGGTATTGCCAGAGCCCTGCTCCAGTATGACAGCGAAAACCTCCGTCCTATGCTGAAGTCCGCCGGCTTCCTGACCAGAGATCCCAGAATGAAGGAAAGAAAGAAGTACGGTCTCAAGGCTGCAAGACGTGCGCCTCAGTTCTCCAAGAGATAAAGTCAATACCCCGAAAACGCCTGAAATACGCGGTTTTCAGACTTTTAAAGCTGAATTTGCTGTTTATTTGCTGTTTATTGGCGAAAAAATTGTGGTTGCCCCGTGTGGTTCATGCGGAGCAGCCACTTTTTTTATACATTATCGAGATGAAAAAATCAGCGGCGCACATCTCAGGAAAGAAATACACGCCGCTCTTGCTATGCTGTTTTATTTGCCCTGTACGCCGTTCTAAGCGCCTTTAGCCGGAATAGTGTAATTATACCTTTATACCTATCCAGCATAAAAACCCGTCAGAGCGGCGCACAGGCGATTTTATGGCTATTCTTCAATCATGCCGACAATAAGACGGTAAAGCGGTTGTTCTTTGCCGTTTATCATAGACACGGACACGGGCTGATTATTTTCATCCCTCAACAGGTCAATGACATCTGATAAATGCGTTTGTGTTTTCGTGCCGTCCTCAAATTCCACCACACACACATCTGAATCAGCGTGAGCCGCTTCAAGACGTTCCAGCCGCTGGATAATATTCATCATCAGGAATCCCCCTTTGCTTTTTGCGCCGCTTCAAGTGCTTCTATTCGCTTGATAATATCGTACTGCTCAACATATCTCAGTCCGTGCCGGAGAATAGCGTCAGCCGCCGACACTTTCACCGTTGCGGGAGTGTCCTCTTTTGTCATCGTGACGGATAACACATCAACCGCGCTGCTCATTCGGATTTTCAAGTTGTCTATTGCGTCAGCCAGCGCGGCAGCCTTTTCGCGGTCATACCGTTCTTTGAATCGCGGTTTAGCCATACGGTCACGCACACAGGACAGGGAGCAGCCCAGACGTTTCGCCGCTTGACGTGCAGACCCAGCCGCCAGCAACGCTTCAAGAACCTCGTCATCCGCGTATTTTTGCGCCATCACATCGCTCCCCCTTTTTCGTGGCTGTTTTGCCACCAAAGCCGACTGTTCCTCGACTGTTGCGCCGCTTCAAAATCTTATAGCACACAGGTTTCATTCCCCTTCCGTTTGCTTTTTAATCCGTGACACGTCCTCACCGTATTTCTCCACCATGCTTCGCTTTGCCTTTGCCGCCGCTTCATCGTCGAGAATCCCAGCTTGTAACAAGCCGCTGATTCGCAGATAGTCGGCGCAGAAGCTGTCCTTTACAGGGCGTAAATAGACATCGTAATGGTGGTTAGCCCACCCCCGAATTGTTAATTCACCTTCGTCCAGAAGTCTAATAATTTCAGATGTAGTCATATTGCACAAAATCCTTTCTTTTTTTGCGTGATATTTTGAATTGTATGTGTAGGGTTTACAGTAGAAATAGTGCTGCTGTCAACCGTGAAAACCGCGTAAATTGGGCGTTTTCAGCCTGTTTTTAGAAACGGTTACGAGGTTACGAAGAAATTCTAATACTATTATAAATACACTATCCACAACTTAAGCACTCCCCCAGTCAGCTACGCTGACAGCCCCCTCAAAGAGCAATGTCATCAACTTAAGCCTTCTGATTCTGAGGGAACTTAGAAGACTTGTGCTTTTTCACACGAGGATAGGATCTACCATCGCGGATAGGGACAACAGCACGAGCCAACTCGGAATAGATTTGTTGCATCAGCTTCTTGCTTTTTCGAGGAGAATCAGTAATGAGCATAAGAATGACCTTTTCTTTCAGTAAAGCAATAGTCGTATTGATATTAGCTTTATACTGATATTTATTGTCATTTGAATTATGCACACGATCAATCTCTTCGGCATTCTCAAAAACCATGATGGAAGCAAGATTGCTTAAAAACATGGTAGCATAAAAATCCTGTTTAATTGCAAGAGTTGTTATTCCTGAGAAACTTTCCATTTGCATCTTGTTCTTGATGTCATGGTATTTGGATTCAATGCCCCAGCGAACATGATACAAATACTTGAAATCGTCAGAAGTAAAGCTGTCATCAAAAATATTGGTGATTAACAATTCGGTTATTTCATTGCCTTCATTATCTTTGATTGGCAATTGCAGCAAACGAACTGTAACCTCTATTTTTGAGGTTTTGAATTGAGCTGATAAAAGACACTGATTTTTCGTGGGCTTCCCTTCACACCCTCAGACACGCCAACGCTACACTGTTAATCAACAACGGAGTTGATTTAAAAATAGTGTCGGAACACCTCGGTCATAGTGGCGTGGCCGTTACTGCTGATATTTATAGCGATGTACTCGCAGACACAAAGAAAAAAGTCGCCGATCTGATTGCTTTAGAGCTTGAATAATCTGCTGTTTGTTTGGTGTTTGTGGGTGTTTATTTGGTGTTTAATTTTATAAAAAGCCGTCAAACAAGGCTAAACGAAAATCAATAAAAATCCTTGAAAAAGCCCTAAAATACGCCATTTTACAAAACAGTGTCAAACAGTGCTAAACGGTAAACGGTTTATTTATCACAATATGAG
>CAMJHU010000246.1 GCA_946405565.1 uncultured Clostridia bacterium | reverse complement strand
ATTGCCGTATCATGTTCTTCGACGGGAAAACCATTGAAAAGTCCTTCGATTTTGTCTCCTCGGACGCTCACAACGAACTGTGCCTTTTTGCGATTCCGACGCAGGATATCCCCACCGACACACTGCTCTCGCTCCGGCAGATTTCGGTGAATTCCGATATCTACAACGATTTGCATGAAGGCGATGAAGTGGTGTCCTACGCCAAGCATTGGGACGGAACCTCACGCAACCTGATCAAACCAATGAAAATGCGCGCCCCGACAGCCTCTATTCCGGAATTTGACATGATCGATTCGCTGCTCGAGACCACATGGAATCTCTACGCCGGCATGAGCGGTACAGCTACGGTAGACGGAAGAGGATTTCTGGTCGGCGCGGCAAGTGCCACGGGACCTTCCGCGACAGGTTTTTCGGGGAAGAGCGCGTTTCATTCCAAAATTGACGTACTGCCGGAGCTGGAGCAGAAACTCGCGGCAATCATCGGTGAAGACGTTATGGCACAGGCGGCATAAAAAAATGGGAAAACGCAAAGCGTCCGTCAGTCACACGGTTTCGGCGACTGACGGACGCTTATTGTCTGTTTTCATTTCGGAATTACATATCCACCAATGCAAAGCGCTTCATGGCGACTTTGCAGGATACCATCGTCGCTACAACATACACCGCTGCCGCAGCGACCAGAATGCCCCACATCACGGGGTCGGTCAAAGGAGCGGACGCATTCAGAAAGGTCAGCCCCGGAATATGGTGCAGCACTTCCCCTACGCCAACTCCCAGAAACGACACAATGAGAAACAGCACAAACGGCTTGCCGAACTTATATGCCGTCTTGAAAAATCCGCCGAGGAATACCACATTGAACAGCGCAAATATCAGCAGCATATATGCCAGGAACGCCTGATTGGCATTCATCATGGGATTGGTCACATAGGGCGTCGCTTCTCCCAGCAGCACCATACGCACTCCTGTGGCAACGGCGGCAATCCCGAAACCGAGCATCTGGATCAGCACCGTAAAGGCATACTTTGCCTTGACCGCGTCGGTCTTGCGCACAGGGAGCAGCACTGTGTAGAGAATATCATTGTTTTCCCGTCCGCTCTGAAAGGACTGGAAAACGCCGAAGCAGATGAAAAAGGCACACACCAGAATCGGATAGCGCGGAATCAGCGCCATCAGACCAAACACCAGAAAGAGCCATGCCAGCGGCGACGCGGCAAGCCGGATTTCTTTACTGAGCAAGTTTTTCATGGAAATTCTCCTTTTCATAATGCAGCATGATTTCTTCCAGATTTTCTCCCGCGCCCTCCGCACGGCTATGCTCGATATACTCCTGCATCGAGCCGGAAAATTGCAGTTTACCCTTGCGGATATAGGTGATGTCATCGGCGCACTTGTCGAGGTCGGAAGTGATATGCGTGGAAAACAGAATCGCCACGCCGCGCTCCGCCAGTGCCTTGAACACGTCCAGCAGTTCGTCGCGGGACACGGGGTCCAGTCCGCTGGTGGGTTCGTCGAGAATGAGCAGCTTCGCCCCGTGCGAGAGGGACATGACCAGATTGAGCTTGACCTTCATGCCTTCCGAAAGCTCCGAGGGAGTCTTGTCCTCGTCCAGTTCAAACAGTTCCATATATTTCCGGTAGGCTTCGTCGTCCCACTGCGTATAAAAGGTTTTGGTAACCTGTACGATCTGCCCGATTTTTTTCTTTTTATAATAATCCACCGCACCGCCCGCGTAACCGATCTGCTGTTTGATGGTCTGCTCCTGCGAAGCGAGATCCATGCCGAAATAGGTAATCTCACCCGACGTGGTATGAATGAGGTTGAGAATGGACTTGATGGTAGTGGTCTTGCCCGCGCCGTTGCGTCCGATCAGCCCCATGATTCTGCCTTCCTCCATCGAAAAGGAGATGTCCTCCAGCGTGAACTTGGGATACTCTTTTGTCAGATGTTTCACAGATAATACGGTACTCATTTGCCTCACCGTTCCTTTCTGTCTGTATTCTACCTGCCAAAGGTTTAGAAAAGGTTAAGAATTTGTGGTTTTAGTTGTAATTTGATAATCCGTCCCGAAAGAAACGATTCCCCGGCAGCGGCGGACAGCATCAGGCTATCCGGACACTGCCGGGGAAAAATCATACGGGGAAGACCCGTTTTGTCAGAGCCTGTTCAGTATCTCCACGTGTGCGGATGGCGCCCGCTGCTTTAGCAGCTGCAGATTCTTTCGCCAGATGAAGCCAAAACCGCAGGCAATACTTTGTGTATTAACGAGGATTTTGGCAAAATATGGCGGAAAATATGCAAGCCAGACGTGCGTGGAGAGATACTGAACAGGCTCTCAGAGAGATTACGCAAAATCTTGGGCGGTAAAATGATATACCTTATCGAATTCACGGTTGACGGCGACATCCACCGCGAAATCATTCAGATGGTAGACGGTAGACCATTCGGTGACGGCAAAGGCATTATCCTGCTGTACCGCGTCCAGAAGCGTCATGGCTTCCTCATAGGTCGTGGTGGGGTGATTGGCAATCCAATCGGCAAGCGTGTCATACCGTTCGCAGAATCCCAGATAGCTCTCCTTATTCTGCCGCGTGGAAAGCCAGAAATTGGTGACGATGGGCTGGTCCTCCACGACTTTCATCTGTGCGTTCCGCCATTCGACCACGACCGAACGCCCGCTCTTGTCACAGATGAAAAGGTGATGGGAATGACCGTTGATGGTATGGATATCAATCCCTTCGAGCAGTTCCAGCGCCTCTTCCACATTCCCGGCACGGTCGAGCAGCAGCCGTATCGCGACATTGATCATCACGTCGTGCTTTTCGGTGCGCTGATGAATCTCGCCGGCGTCCAGTTCGAGAATCGACACCATCAGCCCTTTTTCGTTCATGCCGTCGAGCGGCAGATAGGGCGAGGCGAGCATCGCGATTTTTCCGATGAGGCTCTGGGGGTCCAGTCCGTCCGGCTCTCCCACACCGATCACGTTGAGGTCGGTCATGGAATAGGAAGCGTAGCCGTCCGCCGGGTCGGTGTAAACGAGCAGTTCCTCGGTGCCGGGATAGTCAAAATTGCGTCCCGCCGCGTAGCTGCCGTCCGGCGTCCGGACAAGGAACGAGCTGCAGGCGTACTTGTCCGCGTTGGCGCTGGAAAGCGGATACCCGAAAAACATTTCCCGTGAAAGAAAATCATACAGCGCGTATTCGTCCGAAATATCCGATTCCATCAGCTTGTCGAGCTTGTAATCCTGCTGAAAGTGGATGGTGTAAAAATCCTGACCGACGTACTGCACGCTGGCAACCGTGGCAATCCGCCCATAGAGGACGATAAAGCCGGCCATCAGCGGTGTAAGCAGTATTCCAAGTACAATGAGCAGTACCCACAGCCACGTCTTCTTTTTCTTTCCGGTCGTTTTGATGTTGGTTTCCACTGTCTGATCCATGGTTATGATAACCTCCCGATTTCTGTTCGTTTGTGTATATCATAACAGCCCCGTCTGAATTTCATCTGAAGAAAAAACATTTTTTAGAAAAACGATTTTGTCGAAAAAACACTTGCAGCGGGTGCGACTTTCAAAGATCAGCCGCACCCGCTGCATTCAGTACATTCGCTTTTCCTGATAATCAATAAAGCCCAGCAATTGCTCTCTGCATGGCTTAGGAATACGCATTTCCATAATAATCTGTCTGGATTGGGTTAAGTAGTGCCTGCACTGCGACAGGGTATATTCGTAGGTATGGGTTTTCCCGAATAATTCCCGTATGGTTTGGAGTTCTGCCAAACCGCTGGCTCTGTTGCCATAGATGGCATGAAACGCCGCGATATCCTTCTGGTCGGCATGGGAAAGAAAATGCTCGGTAATGATGGTCTTCTTCCCTTCCTGCAAATCGGACAAATCGGACTTACCGGTATTTTCCGCGCTCTCAAAAATGCCCAGCATATCGTCTTTGATCTGGAACGCGATACCCATCAGTCTGCCCGCCTGTTCTATCTGCCGCATCAGGTGATTGTCTGCCCCGCCGAGAATGGCGCCCAGTTGAAGCGGTCCCACGATGGTATACCATGAGGTCTTGAGATTATACATCGAAACAATCTGATCCTCCGAATACTGCTCGCTTTCCGACAGATCAATATCCCCCAGTTCCCCGGCAATGGTCAGCTTATACACCTTGTTCTGATGCACCAGCGCTTTGATTTTGATATC
>CAMJHU010000245.1 GCA_946405565.1 uncultured Clostridia bacterium | reverse complement strand
CCCTTGGTGATCGCGTCACCGGGCTGATTGGTATGCACATGCACCTTGATGATCTCTTCATCGTCCACCACAACCACACAGTCGCCAATGGATTCGAGATACGCTCTCAGCTTGGCAGGATCGTTGGTGTTTTCCTTCTCCACAATGAATTCGGTGCAATAGGTGAAGTTGATCACTTCGTCGAACTGCGCCACGGTCTTGTTGAAGGAATCCACATCGCCCTGCGCCGCCGCGTTTTCGGTTTCGGCAGCCGCGATGATACCGTCGCGGAACACCGACTGCATACCGCGGAAAATCAGGCACAAACCCTGACCGCCCGCGTCCACTACGCCGGCTCTCTTGAGTACGGGGAGCAGATCGGGGGTGGTTTCCAACGCGTCCTCAGCCGCCGCGCAGATTTCATCCCACACATAATTAGCGTCGTTGTTGAAGCTGGCAGCCACGCGACCTCTTTCGGCAGCCACGCGCGCCACGGTCAGAATGGTACCCTCGGTGGGCTTCATGACGGCTTTATATGCCGCTTCCACACCCTGCGTAAGCGCTGTAGCCAGTGCCGCGCCATCAGCCTCTTCCTTGTCCTTCAGACCCTTGGAAAAGCCGCGGAACAGCAGCGACGTAATCACGCCGGAATTGCCTCTGGCGCCGCGAAGCAGTGCGGAGGCTGCCTTGGCGGCCACCGTCGCGACAGTCTCGTCATCACCCATCTGCGTCAGTTCCTTGCGACCGGCAGACATGGTCATGGACATATTGGTGCCGGTATCACCGTCCGGAACGGGGAAAATGTTGAGTTCATCTACTGAACGCTTCTTATTCTCGATGACATTCGCACCCGAGATGATCGCGTCGCGCAATACACTGCCTTTAATCAAAGTAAGCAACTCCCTGCTATCATATTTTTACCGGCGTACCGCCGTCGGAAGCACTGCGCCCCACGGTGAACCCGCACGGATAAATCTGCATTCTACGGAGGGGAACATCTTATGCCTCACTCCGCAAAGAATATTATCGAAAGCATTATAGCACAAACAATCGGATTTTACAATGCAAATTGGGTCATTTTTTGGCTCAAACGATAAATAATTTGTTAATTTTATTTAACCGTCACGCATACGCCACTCCTGCATCCGATAGAAGGGCTGATCCTCGCTGACCGTTCCTACGCCTTCCAGCGCGCGCGAGTACACCACCACGCCCATCCGGTAGCAGACCGGCAAAAACGGCAGTTCTCCGTCGAATGCGGTGATAAAGTCTTCCAGTGTTCCCTGTCCCAGACGGTAGTTCTGAAAGGTTCTGACCGAATCATAGGGTCGGGGTCCGTTGTAAAGTCCCTCACCGGGTGTAAAGAGCTTGCTGATATCCATGTCACCCAGTATCGAATACTCCGCCAGATACAGGTGATATTTGCCCTCCGCGACACGCTGGATCAGTCCCTGCATGGAAAGCGGCACAATCTCAATCTGAATGCCCACCTCGGCAAGCTGACTCTGTATGCTCTCTGCCGCCGCCATATGCGCCGCGTTGCCGCGTCCCACCAGCATACGGAAGGAGAGCGGCACACCGCCCTGATCCCGGCGCACGCCTTCCGCGTCCACCGTGACATAGCCCGATTCCCGAAGCAAGTCCTCCGCATGGCTCGTATACGCCCGCCCGTTGCGGGTCTGAAAAGCCGCCGCTTCGCTCCAGTTGGGCGTGAACGGTCCGGTGGCACCCAGCGCCATACCGGAAAACGCCGACGATGCCACCCGATCGGTGCTTATGGCATCGTACATGGCACGGCGTATATTTTCATCCGCCAGCACCTCATGATTGGTATTGACTCCCACATACACCAGATTGTTCAGATCCACCTTGGTATAGTTGGCATTGACGTTTTTTGGCTCCCCGTCCCGCAGGTCGCTGTAAAGATAGGAAAAGGTACCGATTTCAATGCTGTGAACGATACTCTCTACCGACGGCATTTCTTTCAGACCGATGGTTTCAATCTGAACCTTGTCAGGATTGTACCATTTCTGATTTTTGATGAGCAGCGACGTATTGGGGGTGATCCCGTCCGAAAGGGTAGCAAATTTATACCGTCCGCTGCCGATGGGCGGAAAATCTTTGTTGGCGGACGGATCAAAATGGACAATCGGAAAATCCAGCAGCCGATAGGCATTGATATTTTCATTCTGCATCACAAAGGTGACAGTCATGCCCGAAAAAGAACAACTGATCACGTCCTTCAGTTGTTCCTGATAGAGACTGCCTTTGGTCTTGGCTGCCATGTAGTAGGAATAGCTGACATCCTCCGCCGTCAGCGGCGCGCCATTGGAAAATACCAATCCCGATCGCACCTGCACATGAATAATGGTATGATCCACCGTAATGTTTTTCGCCACAATGTATTCCGGCTCAAACTGAGGATTGATGTCAATAAGATTATCGTACAGCAGATGGCAGAGATTCCGCGTCAGGGTGGAACGGCAGGTATAGGGATTAAAGGTGTCATCGGCAGTATATGCCATGACCATATCGGTCTTATCCGAACGGCTGAGTTCCAGTTCGTTGTCGGTATCCAGCGACAGATGGTAAAGCTGCGAACGCAGTTCCTCCCGATCCTGCGCGTTGTCTTCTTCGCTCCGACAGCCCACGCCCGTCCACAGCAGCAGCCACACCGCCAGACAGCAGATCGCCAGACGACGAATGTCCCAAAAGAAGCAGCCAACCTGCTTCCTGTTCCCCGCCGGCTGTCGTCCGCCAGATGAAAACCACAGCAAAATCCAAAATCCCCCTCTTTGTCAAAGCTGAATACGTTCCACTTGCGCCGTCTTGCCGGTCTTTTCATCTACGCAAAACAGCACCGCGTTAAGCCGGCACGGTCCCTCCGCAAACCTGAGGCGCATGGGCATCCGGGAACGCATCATCTGCACCGCGTCCTCCGGTCGCACGCCGATTACCGACTGAATCGGTCCGGTCATACCCACGTCGGAGATATAGCCCGTCCCGCCCGGCAGAATCTGTTCATCGGCGGTCTGCACATGGGTATGGGTGCCAAACAACGCGCTGATCCGCCCGTCCAGCCAATACGCCAATCCCTTCTTCTCACCCGTTGCCTCCGCGTGAAAATCCACAATGATGATTTTTTCTTCGCATTCTTCCAGCAGACGGTCACACACTGTAAACGGACAGTGCAGTACGGGATTCATCTCCCCATCAGGTTGATCACACGGATGCGCACCCGTCCCAGATCGATTACCCCCGTTCCCACGCCCGGCGCCCCATCGGGATAATTGGCGGGACGCAGCACCTGTGCGCTGCTGTCATACAGCGGGTAGCTTTCCCGGCGCTGGAAGGCGTGGTTGCCCGTCGTAATCAGATCCACACCGCAGTTCAGCAGATACTCCGCCGAACGCGGCGTGATGCCGTTGGTATCCGCGGAGTTCTCGCCGTTGACAATCACGGCATCCACCCGTTTTTCCCGCTTCAGCGCGGGAAGCTGCTGCTGCAGATAATCGATACCCACCGTACCGATGACATCTCCGATACATAATACATTGATCAAATCTTGTATGCACCTTTCTATAATATCAATATCAATATCAATTATTCAAAAGTCATGCTTCCGCCCGACGCCGCGACAGTACACTCTGCAAATAACTGACGGACTGCTTGAGTTCGCCCGCGCTCCGAAACGCCTCATGATATACCTCGATCAGCCAGCACGCGGTTTCGTCGCCGCCGCTGAGTGCCGCCTGTATGGCGGCAAAATCCTCACTGCCCCGTCCCGGCAGCAGACAGTCATGGTCTGTGTCACAGTCACTGATGTGAATATGGCGGATATGTCCGCTGAGCGCCTTCGCAAATTCCACCGATGTATACCCCGACCGCCGCGCCTGTTTGTTGTCAAAGGTAAAGAGCGCGTCGTCGCCCAGATACTCAATCATCTTGCGGCAAAAGTCGATGTTCTCGGCAACGTGCGTATAGACATTCTCGTGGAGCAGCGTCACGCCAAAAGACTTGCCGCATTCAAAAATCAGATGGTACCGCTCCATGTATTCGTCGTCCGACACCATGCAGCGCGTCTTGCCGAATTTACTCCCGCCGTGGAACAACAGATACTTCCCGCCCAAGTATGCCGTCGCGTGAAAATACTGCTTATAGATTTCCAGTCCGTCCGCGATGCGCCGCTCATGATAATCGGAGAAGAACATCGCGGATTCCAGCACGGTATAGAACGGA
>CAMJHU010000244.1 GCA_946405565.1 uncultured Clostridia bacterium | reverse complement strand
TATACCTTTCTTCAGTCTCGCTTTGCCGGATACGGACATACGCTGACAGGAATGGGCGTCAACCCCCATTACGCGGTAAACCGAGGCGAACCCATTCATAACGGTCGGTACAGAATGCTGCTGCATCATCTGAAATCCTATGAAAAATACGGCGACGCGATTCCGTTCCATGACAATCCTGATTTCGGTCTGTTTTCTTGCGCGGCACAGGTGCAGCTCGATGTGGAGAAATCGACCTTGCCGGAGGTTTTCAATACCTTCACCAAGCTGGAGCCGCTGAAATCAGTCCTTTTTGCCAATTCTCTCTGGGGCAGCAATCATGAATTGCTCTGCGGACGCGACCGCTTCTGGAAAAACAGCCTTCACGGTCTGAACCGCCATAACGTGGATATGTATGACGTGTCGTTTTCTTCCTCCGACGATGTACTCTCCTACATTAAATCCATGAGCATCTACTGTGTGGAAAGAGGGGAAAAGTACATCAATTTCCATCCGACGTTACTGGATGATTATTTTTCGGCTGACAGCGTCGAGGGCGAATACTTTGCGGAAGGCGGATACCGTCCCATTCGGTTTGAACCGTCCATAGAGGATTTGAAATATCTGCGTTCCTTCAAGTTTGAAGACCTGACCTATCGCGGAACGGTGGAATTCCGCAGCGTATGTACGCAGCCTGTGCGCGATCTGATGTCGGTCGCCGCGTTCCACACGGGGCTGATGGAAAACCTTCCGGCTCTTTCCGGATTGCTGGAATCCGACACGGTTCTATATCACAAGGGCTACAATCCAACGGAGCTTCGTGAATGGCTTAACCGCCGTTCATTCCCCTCCTTTTTGAAGAAATCGGAAATCTCATCGCTGCTCACCGATGTGCTGGACATTGCGTCGGAAGGACTTCACAGGAGAAGTCTCGGTGAGGAAAGCTACCTTTTGCCGTTGTATGAACGGGCAAAAACGCTGCTTTCTCCCGCGAGGAAAATGGCGGAGGGACTGGAAAACGGAAAATCCACAGAGTTTTTCATAAGAGATTACGCAGAACTATGATGAATTGCGGAAAGGATTTTAGCATGACATTCAATTTTTCCAATCCCGATGTGAGGGAATTTCTTTACAGCGGCGGTTTTGGTCTGGAGCGTGAAACGCTTCGCGTTGACAGGAAAGGAAGGCTTTCACAGATTGCTCACCCCTTTGGCGATGATGCGTACATTTCAAGGGATTTCTGCGAGAACCAGGTGGAAATCATCACGCCTCCGACCGACAGCCCGCACAACGCGGTGGAGTCGCTTCATGCGCTTCACAGAAAGGCTGCCGCAAAGCTCCTTTCTCTTCCTACTGGACAGGAAGTTCTGTGGCCTTTTTCCAATCCCCCTTTTATCACCGGAGAGGACGAGATTCCCATTGCCGATTTCAGGGGAGGCCAATCCGAAAAAACGGTCTACCGCGAATACCTCGCCCGAAAATACGGGAAGAAGAAAATGCTTTTCTGCGGCATACACTGCAATTTTTCTTTTCACGAATCGCTGCTGCAAGCCGGATTTGAGGAAAGCGGTATGGAAACCTTCCGTGAATACAAGGACGCCGTTTATCTGACGCTGGCGCAAAGGCTGCTGGAATACGGCTGGCTGATCGTCTGGCTGACGGCGGCAAGTCCGGTGAGCGATCCCTCTCTCTTTGAGAAGGGCATCGACGGCAGCCGCTACGCTTCTCCCCGCTGCGGTGACGTCGGATACTGGAACGACTTTGTTCCTGTTCTGGACTACGGCAGCATTGAACAATATACGGAAAGCATCTGGCGGTACATCAAAGAAGGCTCCATCGTTTCTCCCTCAGAACTGTATTATCCCATACGTCTGAAGCCCAAGGGAGAAAACCGCCTCGACCATCTTCGTCTGAACGGCGTTAACCACATCGAACTCCGTATGCTCGACGTGAATCCTTTAACGTCTGTCGGCATTTTTGAAGAAGATATCGCGTTCATTCAACTGCTGATTCTCTGGCTGATGTCGCTTGAAGAAAGTGAATTGGATGAAGAATTGCAGAAAAATGCGGTCAACAACATTAAAAATGCCGCTTTGTACGACGATGAGCGTATTTTCATTGAGAATAACGGCGAAAGAAGGGAAATTCGGGAAGCCGTGGCGGAGGTTTTGCGCCATATGCGCGACTTCTTCCGCTCGGTGAACTCGGCGGAGGATGTTTTTGCTCTGCTGGATTATCAGCAGAAAAAAACGGAAGATGCCCACAACCGCTACGCCGTAAAAATCCGTGAGCAGTATGGGGAAAATTATACCGCCAAAGGTCTTGCGCTTGCGAAAAAATACGCGGAATCAGACTGATTTTTTTGGAAGGCGGGATGACATTTGAGCAAGAGAGTGATTGTCGGAATGTCGGGCGGTGTGGACAGCGCGGTTGCCGCGCTGCTGCTGAAAGAAGCCGGCTATGAGGTGATCGGTGTGACGCTTCGCACTTGGGAGAGCGATGACGGAAGTGAAAGCCGGTGCTGTGAGATCAACGACGCGCGCGACACGGCGAGGGTTCTTTGCATCGAATACCACGCCTTCAACTGCCTGTCGGATTTCCGCCGCCATGTGGTTTCTCCCTTTGTGGTCGCCTATCTTCACGGAATGACCCCCAATCCCTGCGTCAACTGCAACCGGTTTGTCAAATGGGAGCGGATGCTTTATTACGCGAATATCCTGGGAGCGGATGCTATCGCAACGGGGCATTACGCCTCCATTGTCAGGCTGGGCAACGGACGGTATACGCTGCAAAAAGCCGATTACGCCCAAAAAGATCAGACCTATATGCTGTGGCGGCTGACGCAGGAGCCGCTTTCGCGTACCCTCATGCCGCTCGGCAGGCTGACGAAGCAGGAGGTCAGAAGCATCGCGGAACAGGCGGGTCTTCCGGTCGCGGATAAGCCGGATTCTCAGGAAATCTGCTTTGTACCGGACGGCAGCTACGCGGACTTTATCGCGGCACAAGTGGAGCATTACAAGCTCGGTGAAGGAAATTTTGTGGACGAACAGGGAGAGTTCCTCGGCAGACACAAGGGCGTAATCCATTACACAGTCGGTCAGCGGAAGGGTTTGGGAATCGCACTGGGTGAACCGGTCTATGTCAGCGAAATCCGGGCGGATTCCAATGAAGTGGTGCTGGGAAAAGCGGAATGTCTGCTCAAGGACGAAATCTTTTGCAGAAAGCTGAATTTTTTGAGTATCGCCGATCTTCCGGTAGGAGATTCCATTCGGGCAAATATAAAAATCCGCTATCACGACGGCGGCTGCAATGGCACGATCACAAGAACAGGTGTGGATACCGTCAGCATATCTTTTGACGGCAAGGTACGCGCACCCGCTCCCGGACAGTCGGCGGTGTTTTACGATGCATCCGGCTGTATTCTCGGCGGCGGAGAGATTTTTTAATTTTTTTAAACAGAACACGCGGCGACCGATTATCGGGTCGCCGCGTGTTTTTTGTGTTTTCAGATAGATGCAACCTTTTTGTACGCCTGTTATTTTGTCTATTTTCTGTTCACAAATCAGCAACCGATTATTCAAAAAGCGGAAGTTGATTTAATTCTTACTTTGCCTATTGACAAAATAGGCTTTATAGGTTAAGATATTGACACAAAGCAAAAGCCAACGCGGACGACGCTTTCACTTTTGCTGAATATTGAAAGGCGTGATGCTTATGAAGCAAACCTTTGAGAAGCTGTTAAGAGCCAATTTCCGATTTGGTCGAATGTGTCGGTACTGTTGTCGCTGATGATTTCATTTCATCAACCATATCAGGATTCAAAAACACATTCGATTCAAAAAGGAGAAAAAACATTATGAAAAAGAAAATACTTGCACTTGCATTGACGGCGGCACTCGCCTTTGGTTCGGTCTTTTCCCTGACAGCTTGCGGAGATGATTCTTCCTCCGGCGGCAACGCTGACGGCAAGGCGTCGTCCATTACGATTGCCATTCCCAATGACGCGACCAACGGCGGCAGAGCGCTGCTTCTGCTGGAAAGCCTCGGCTACATCAAGGTGAAGGACAGCGCGGGCATTACGGCTACCGTGCTTGATATCGAAGACAATCCCAAGAACATCGAATTCAAGGAGGTCGAAGCCGCCCAGATTCCCAACGTCCTTCCCGACGTGGACTACGCGGTCATCAACACCAATTACGCGCTGGAGGCAACGCTGAGTCCCGCCAAGGACGCGCTTGCTCTG
>CAMJHU010000243.1 GCA_946405565.1 uncultured Clostridia bacterium | reverse complement strand
CTCGGAGGATTACATCCCCGGCGCGGCGGTACTCGGCGCGGTGGCGGGAAAATTCAACGCCCTGTCAGATGGAAGCAAGCCGTCTTTCAACGACGTCTTCTACAGCGGCAAGGTGAAATTCGGCAATCTGTATATCACCGACAAGTACGGCGAAACGGCATATCCCGCGCCGTTTTATCTGGCCAAATACAAAGACGGCGACGACATCATCAATATCCTCTCCGCGAAGGAACACCCGCAGGGCAAAATTCCCAAACCCTTCAAAAACGGCTATCTCAGCCAATACGACAAGGCAAAGGTGCGCATGAAGGTCACTTACCACCACGCGCACAACGAGCGCATTCTCTACACCCAGCGGTGCATAGAAGCGGGACAGGTGTTCTCCGGCAGGATTTCCGTCTCCGGCGAATACGCAGAATATCTTGTGAACCTCCTCCGTGACGGCGATCTTTTGCTCGGCAGAAGCAAGACCGCTCAGTACGCTACATGCCGTATTGTGTCGCTTCACTGCCATGCGGAGGCGGAAAAAAAGGAATACATACTGGAAAAGGGCAATTCCTATGCGGCGGTACTCCGCAGCGATTATCTTCCGTCCTTCTCCGGCTCCGTACCGGACAGCGAAAGTCTTCTCAAAGGAATGATAGGGGAAGATAAGCCCGTTGCATTTGAAAAAGCCTTCCTTCTCACACGAACCGCCGAGGGCTACAACGCCAAGTGGAATCTCAAACGCCCGCACAGAATGGCTCTGAAAGCCGGCAGCACCTTTGTATTTACGGCAACCGGTAATTTCGAACTTCCTTCCTCCGTCATTTTCGCAGGAGAAAAACAGAACGAAGGCTTCGGCATGATTGAGATTCTTCCGGACGCATACGCAGCATTCCAATTTTCGGATTATGACAAAGATCACGAGAATACGCCCGAAGTCCAGGCGAAGGATGCGGAAACAGCGGAAGTCCATTCTGCCATGTCGGAGGCATATCAGAGAAGCGTGACGGAGAAGAAAATTCTTTCTCTCGCGGTGGCAGCGTCTGCCACTGTCAGCGACAGCCAGCTTCCCAATAATTCGCAGATCGGCAGACTTTCCCTGATGGCGGACAACTCGCTCGAAAAGATGTTCTCTGAGGAGCAAAGGAAAGCCGAGCATTTCCGCTGGAAGGATTATGAAAACCGCATTGACTCAATTAAGAGCGAAGGGGCAAAGGAAACCGCCAAAACGCTGATCAGGAAATTCAATCAGACAGTGGCGGACGCATTCAGCGGCAGCGATCAATCCAAGCTGAAATGCGTAATCATTTATCTGCATATCCTGCGGTACCGTTCCAAGACGATAGCGGCAGAGAAGAACAGATTGAAGAATGGAACAAAAAACGGAAAGGGGGGCGAAGCAGAATGAAAAAAACGGTCTATTACCAACTGAATTTCAGGCTGGAATCACCCCTTGCGATCGGTTTGGGCGAGGGAGAAAGCACCGACAAGGACATCATCGTCGACAAATACGGTCAGCCCTTTATCCCCGGCACGTCCATCGCGGGCGTACTCCGGAGCTGTTTCTGTGAGGATGACAAAAAGAACCTTTTCGGTAATGTAAAAATCAATACAAAGACGGATGACAGGGAATTCCGTGATGAAGCAATTGAAAGCGCGATTAAGGTGTACGACGCGACACTCCGCACGGATGCGTCAAACTGCCAATCCGCGTACGGCAGCTTTTTCGTCACCCAGCGCGACTGCGTAGCTCTTGAAGATAAAGTGTCCGCGGAAGGAGCGAAATTCGACTTTCAGGCGGTGGAAACCGGCGCAGAGTTTATAGGCTTCCTTGAGTTGACTGGCGATAATGACGCCACACAAACCGCCTTTGAAAGCAAAATCGAGTCCGCGCTGGCGCGATTCAACACAGGCGAACTGCGGCTCGGCGCAAAGACCACACGCGGTTACGGTCAGGTTTCGCTCACCGTGAAGAAGAAGTGTTTTGTATTCCCTGACAAGCTCACAGACTGGCTGGACTTCGATATGTTCAACGACGCTCACTGGGAGAAAGCGGATACACTCACTTTATCGGAAGACCACAAGGATTCCCATATTGTGATCAGGCTCAGAAACAGAGCCGGCATTTCCATCCGCGAATATTCGACCGAGGTTTCGACCAAGGAAGAAACCATGCCGGATTACATTCAGCTCTCACTCCACGACAAAGAAAAAACACCGGTGATACCCGGTTCGAGCTGGGCAGGCGCATTCCGCGAACGCTTCACCGCGTTCACCGACATAGAGGCAAGGAGAAAACTTTTCGGCTATGTCGATCAGGAAAAGAAGGATGACGATACGCCCATCGCCCGCAAATCCAGAATCACCTTCTCCGAGAGCAAACTGTCCGGCGGTCAGTGGAAAAAGCTTACCCGTAACTCTCTTGACAGGTTTTCCTCTGCCACCAAGGACGGCAATCTCTACACCGAGCAGACCTACTACGGCGGCGAAACCGAGCTTGCGATCACGGTTGACAACGAGCTTCTCACAAAATACATTTCTCCGCTTTCCTGTGTGCTGAAAGACCTGCACTTCGGCTATCTGGCGGTAGGAGGTCTGACGGCGGTCGGCAGAGGACTGTTTGAGATACAGAAAATTACGGTGGACGGCATTGACGTGACCGGGAAGATCACAAGTGAGAACGTCGTTCTGACGGACAAGGATATTGTGCCGGTCGAAGCTGCTTCGACTGCCAAAGGAGGGGGAGAACACGATGCTGAATGAATTTTTCACGCAATACAACGGACAGAAGATCGATGAAAAAGCTTTTTGTGAAATCCTGTCGGAGCTTGCAAAGGGAAGAACGCTGGTCGCGTATTTCACCGATAGAGCCGACTGCGTGACCGGAATCAGCGCGGAGGAAGTCAAAAAGCTGCTGGAACTGCGGGCATTCAATGAAACAAGCGAATTTCACGCCTGCCGCAGCCTTATCGGGGAGAAATTTACCTGCCGGTACATTGAAGACGAAGAAATCTCGAAAGACGACGCAACCCACATGCTGGAAACGCATTATCTCGACATTGACACGACCTTCACCGAAGCGGGAAAGTCAGTGGGCGACCTGTTTGCATACAAAACCATGACAGGCGGCGTGTATCACCTTCCCATCGAAAATGCCGACCGGCTGCTGCTCTGCAATTACATCAGTTATAATAATCCCGAATGTCTGGCGCAGGTGTATGACTACCGCTTTGTCAGATTCCTTACAAAGGAGGCGAAGAACGATGAGTGAGTTTACCATCAACCCCTATAATTTCATTCCTTACAGCGGGAATGTGGAAAGAAAACCGAGAAACGAAGAAACCGCGTCCGAACCGCTTCTGACCGGCGAGATCAAATGCTCCCTTACCGTCAAAACGCCTCTTGCCATTCCCGACGCGGAAGAGCGTTTCATGTCAAAGGAAAAAGAAGATCATTACATCTACCCCTTCATGACCGCGGGCGGCGTCCCCATCATTCCGGGCAGTGAGATTCGCGGCATGGTGCGGAATGTGTATGAAATAATCACCAACAGCTGCTTCTCCATCATCAACTGCAATATCCTGTCCCAACGGGACGGGCAGCCCCTGAAAAAAGCCGGGCTGCTCCAATGGGATTCAGCAAAAAAACAGTGGCAGCTCTATGAAGCAAACCGCCGCGCCTACTTTACCAAGACCACCCTGAACGCGGCAAAGAATCAGCTCAACAAAGAGCAGGTTCCCTATGTGGTACGTCAATGGACGCTGTTTCCCTCCCTGCTGTCCTCATGGAAGGAGATGCGGGAATGCGTGAACAAAGCCATTTCCCAATCCGGGACAATGGAGGAATTCAACGCCTTCCTGCGGCAGGAGAAGCTGCATTTCTGTGAACTGTATGAGAAGGAAAAGGCGGAAAAGGAAGAGGACAATCCCATCATTCTCTGCTGGAAAAAGGACTATGATGAATACCGGAGAACCAATAAAAAAGTCAAATTCGACACCAAGCGGGTCAATCTGCAAAAGAAATGGGGGCCGCAGTATTCATATAGTAAAGTGGTATCTCATTTAGGCAAACCGCTCGGAAGGGAATATCATGAGAGCTTTTTCAGCGTCTCTTTATTCCTCAAAAAGCCGGATAAATTCATGATTCTGTCAGAGGAAAAAGTGAGCCAGCTCATAGACGTTCTCGACCTATACAAGCTTTACAATGAAGCGGGAGCAGGTCAGTTCACCGCCGTAAAGCCGAAGAAGGACGGCGA
>CAMJHU010000242.1 GCA_946405565.1 uncultured Clostridia bacterium | reverse complement strand
AGACCGGTTGCCTTGTCGAAGCAGTAGTATTTGCCGTCGATGGTGCGGAGACCGGTCTGCATGGTGCCGCTGGAGGGATGGAAGTAGCGGATACCGTCGGCGGAACGGTGGAAGCCCTTGACCACGCCGTCCACGCCCTGGAACCAGTAGTATTTGCCGTGGCTTTCGACATATTTCAGCCCGGAGATTGCCGCGCCGGTTTCGTCATCAAAGTAGCACAGCGCATCATCTATGGAGTAGATGCCGGTGCGCAGCGCCTGCGAGACGAAGTAGTACCATTTGCCGTCGATATCGGTCAGACCGTTGGCATAGCTGCCGTCGGCGTAACGGTATTTCTTCACGCCGTAGCGGGTGATAAATCCGGGGGTCACGCTGTCGGTCACACGCAGCGCCGCAGCACCCGAAATCAGCTCGTTACCCTTATCATCGCGCACCACGCAGCGGAACCGTCTGCCGTCCACGCCGGAGGACGCCGTGACCCAATAGCTGGCTGTCGTCACGGAACTGTCGCGCCAGCTGAAGCCGTTATCGTCCGAAAGCTGCCAGACATACGACAGCGTATTGTCTCCCGTCGCCACCACACGGAATTCGACCTGTTCGCCCGGTATCGCCGCATAGCTCTCCGGCTGGGTGGTAATGGTGATGGGTTCCCGGATGGACATTCTGGCTGCACCGGAAACAGCGGTGGTGCCGTTGATATCCGTAACCACACAGCGCACGAGACGGCGGTTGTTGGTCTGGCTGAGGGTGGTGGTATAGGCAGCCTCCTTGGTGGAACTGTTGCGCCAATTGCTGCCGTTATCATCCGAAAGCTGCCACTGATACGCCAGCCGGTAGCCCTCCGCTTCCACGGTAAAGCTCATGCGGTCTCCCGCGGCGCCCACATAATCGCTCGGCTGAGACGTAATGCGGAAAACGGCATTCAGTTTCATTCTCGCCGCCCGAGAGGTGACACTTCTGCCTTCTTTATCGGTCACAACACACCGTACAAGGCGGTTATGGTTCTTCTCGCTCAGAGTGGCCGCATAGCGCGCGGAAGTCGTGGAACTGTTGCGCCACGTCGCGCCGTCGTCGTCGGAAAGCTGCCACTGGTAGCTCAGTCCGATGCCTGCCGCGTCCACTGTAAAGGCTGCCGCGCTGCCGGGATCGCCGGTGACGTCGGTCGGCTGCTTGGTGACGGCAATCCGCCCCTGAATCACCATCCGTACCGTCTGCGACGTGACGCTGCCGCTGCTGTCGGTGACAATACACCGCACGCGCCGTCCGTTGTTGTCGGCTGTAAGTGTAGACGTATAGGTTGCGGAAGTGGTGGAGCTGTTGCGCCACGTCTCCCCGTCATCCGAAAGCTGCCACTGGAAAGACGCGCCCTTCTGACTGGCGGCAATTCCAAAGACCGCCTGACTGCCTTCCGCGCCGCTGTAATCCGCAGGCTGCGCCGTAATGGTCAGCAAGCCCTTGACCGACATCATCGCGGTATCCGAAACGGCAGTATGTCCCTCCGCGTCGGTAATGACGCAGCGCACACGCCGTCCGTTGTTCTTTTCGCTCAGCGTGACGGCATAGGTCGCGGTCTTGGTGGAACTGTTGCGCCAATTCACCCCGTCCTCACTGATCTGCCACTGATAGGTCACGTTTTTGCGGCTGGCGGCAACCGTGAAGGTGACACTGCTCCCTGCCTTGCCCGCAAAATCCGCCGGCTGGCGGGTCACGGCTACCATACCGCTTACCGACATCATTGCCGTCCGTGAAGTGACGCTGCTGCCCGACGCGTCGGTCACAACGCAGCGCACGCACCGACCGTTGTTGGCATTGCTGAGCGTGGCAGTGTACTCGGCGGATTTGGTGGAACTGTTGCGCCAGTTTTCGCCGTCCTCCGAAAGCTGCCACTGATAGGTCAGACCCGTGCCGCTCGCCTGGGTCTTAAAACTCACACGGTCGCCCACCGCGCCTTCGTAATCGGACGGCTGCCCGGTAATCGACAGCAAGCCCTCCACGCGCATGGTCGCCGCGTTCGACGTCACACTGCTGCCCGACGCGTCGGTCACGACGCAGCGTACCCGTCTGCCGTTGTTCTTTTCGCTCAGCGTCGTGACATACTCGGCGGTCGTGGCGGAACTGTTGCGCCAGTTCACACCGTCGTCCGAGAGCTGCCACTGATAAGTCAGCCCCGTACCACTGGCTTCGGTTCTGAAACTCACGCGGTCGCCCAACGCGCCGCTGCAGTTCACCGACTGCTTCGTGATGGCAAGCAAGCCCTCAATCCGCATGGCGGCGGGATTGGATGTGAGCGTGGCGCCGCTGCCGTCCGTCACAACGCAGCGTACTTTTCTGCCGTTATTCTTCTCACTCAGCGTGGTGACATACTCGGCAGTCATGGTGGAACTGTTGCGCCAGTTGGTACCGTCGTCCGAAAGCTGCCACTGCCAGTGCAGTCCCGATCCTTCGGTTTCCACCTTGAATTTCGCCTGACTGCCCGCCTGACCGCTGTAATCAGCCGGCTGACGGGTAATCGCAAACAGCCCGGCGATTTTCATACGCGCGCTCTGCGATGTCACGAAACGCCCGGCGCTGTCGCTCACGATACACCGCACGCAGCGCCCGTTGTTCTTTTCGGTCAATGTGGCGGCATAGGTGTCCGTTTTGACCGAACTGTTGCGCCACGTCGTACCGTCGTCGGAAAGCTGCCACTGATAGCTCAGCCCGTCGCCCTGCGCCTTCACCCGGAAGGTCGCCTGACTGCCTGCTTCGCCGCTGTAATCGGACGGCTGCCGGGTAATCGCCAGCGTCACTGTGCTTTCGGCGAGTACGGCGGTTTCTTCCTCTTCCTGTGTGGAGGAAGCGGCATAGGTTCTGTCCGCCACGACATTATAGCCGTCCTCTCTGTCAACCGGCGCGAGATCACTTCCGCTGACGGCAATCCCCTCTTCGGCGGCAGCCCGCACCAGCAGCGCGCGGGAATAGGAAATTCCCGTCCAGAGCGCCGCTGTCAGCACCACTGCCGAAGCCGTTTTGGCAAAATGTTTCATAATTGCCCGTCTTTCTCCTTTCCATCATCTACCCATCGGCAGACCTGAGCAAAGCCTTATAGTGATACGGTATCACCGTTTTCACCATTTTAACCGTTTTACACTCCTATTATAAATCAAATCGTCCATTCTGTCAATGCGGCAAAGTTAAAAACCCGGTCTTTGACAGCGGGACGGCTGCGAAAAACCGTACCCGCGCAAAGACCGGGTTTTTATTTTAGGATTCCGTTGACTGCCTCAGGACGGCATCAGGCATCAGCTCTCCACGACGGTGATCGTCACTTCGTCAGAAGCAACCTCGTTGCCGTCAATATCCGTAACAACGCAGCGATAAGGAACTATGCAGAATTTAATCAGTCATTTTCTGCTTAAAAACACAGTATGCTTGCGTGTTTCGGCAAGTGAAATGTATCAATTATTTCTGCATAGTTCCTTATTTATTTCTGATTGGCAGAAGGAAGAGAAACCGGGTCTCTCAGTTCTTTGCGGTGAGATATCTGCGTTGGCGCAACATTATATACGCAATGGCGGACAGCGACAGGATGACGAGTATCATCGCTGCACCGATGAGCATGATGTTTTCGTCGGTTTCGGGAATGTCGGTGCCGCCGGAGGAAGGATCGGTTTCGGGAATGTCGGTGCCGCCGGAGGAAGGAACGGTAAAATTCGCGGAGGCGGAGTGCGCCTCGGTTTCGTCGACGAAGTACACCGTTACCGTGTAGGTGCCCGGCTTAAGGGTTTCAAGGAACGAGTTCATGAGCGTCAGCTTAAGCGAACCTTTTTCGACTGTGTATTCGTCAGAATTGAGAGCGCGGTCAATATCGGGCCCTTTTATGGTCGCTTTCTTGAAGGTTTCCATATATTGATAGGTATTCGCGTCGTCGTCATCCATCATGAATCTGAAGATCAGATCGGATTTGTTGTAGGTCTGGCTGCCGCCATCAACAGCGTTGAAGCTCACGTCTTCAACGATTACCGTCAGATCCGCGTTCTTGCTGTTGTAGTTGGTCGTATCATTGGGGGTAAACACGATCGGGAAGGTCGTGCTGTTGCTGTCGTTCACCGTCGGCGCGGTGGACGGGTTCTTCCACGCAAAGGTGCCGGGCACGCTTGCCGTGCCGCCGCTCAGCGTGCTGTCCGCCAGCGTCTTACCGGAGGAAATCGCGGAGGCGGTCGGAAGGGCGGTCACAGAAGGCGTGGCTTTGTCAATCTTC
>CAMJHU010000241.1 GCA_946405565.1 uncultured Clostridia bacterium | reverse complement strand
TCACCGACGCGTTTGAAACGGCGGACGGTCTGTATCTGGTGTATCAGAGAAATCGTTATCTGTATGTTCCCGCGCGGTTTTTCCGTCAGGATACGGCATTTGCCGTGACGTCCTTTCTGGAACAAACGCTTGGGAAAAAGTTTCAGCGGGAAGGGCGGATGACCGTTTCGGATACGGCGGAGATTCCCGGCGGAACAGCCCAGCTGGTAACGGAGCCAAACCAACCCGCCTATCAATTTGAGTTTGTCATGACCGGCAAAGATATGTCTGCCGTTGCGGGACGCATGGCAAGAATTCTTCTGACGGTGTGCGGACTGTTCGTCACGCTTATGTGCGTGGCAATGGCATGGGGGATTCTGCAAAGAGGAAATGCGGTTGCCGCCGTAGTGGCGCTGGCGATCTTCTGCGTGGTCATCATCGTGGCGTTTGTCCGTATCTATCGGAAACATATCGGCGCGAGCAATTATCCCGAAAGGCAGGTCACGATGCGGTGGTATGACGACCATGTGACGACGGTGATTCATCAGACGGACGAAGGGTTCCATCGGGTGCCTTATGTCAAGCTCCGAAAGCTTCGCAGACAGGGGCATCTCACGGTGATTGCCTTCCATGACAATACCTTTCTTTATGTGCCGCGCACGGCATTTTCAGATGAGGGACAGCGAACCGCATTTGAGGCGTTTCTGAAAGAAAAATGCGCCGAATATTCCAATAAGTAATATTTTATAGTCATAATACAAAACCGTTGTCAACCATAAGGAGTGGATGCAGCATCGAAAGGGTAAAAACCTCCATTCGTTTTTTTGACGATATGCCGGTTCGTGCCGTATGGGACGAGGAAACCGCGAAATGGTGGCTTTGTGCGATGGACGTTGTGGCTGCCGTGGTGGAAACATCCAATCCGAGAGTGTATTGGGCGACACTCAAAAGGCGTCACAGTCAGTTGTTTGCAAAATGCAAACAACTGAAACTCACGGCAGCGGACGGAAAAAGCTATCAGACAGACGTGATGGATGACGAAATGTTCAACGCGCTGATGGCAGTACTGAAAAGTCCCAAAAAAGATGTATTTCTGCAATGGATTTCTTCTGTCGGAAGTTCACTGGATGAAAAAAGCAAGCGCAAAGCCTATGAATTATGGGAAAGCGGGTTTATCCATGAAATAGAAGTCGGCACGGTCAGGGGATTGCAGCAGATTCATTCCTATCTGTTTGGGGGACTGTATGATTTTGCCGGACAGATCAGAAGCAAAAATATCAGCAAACACGGGTTTGCGTTTGCCAACGCACAGTATCTCTGGGAGAATTTACACGTCATCGAAGCAATGCCTGAGACCACCCTCACAGAAATTGTGCAGAAATACGTGGAGATGAATATTGCCCATCCGTTTATGGAAGGGAACGGTCGGAGCACTCGCATCTGGCTGGACCTGATCCTCAAAAAAAGTCTGGGAAAATGTGTGGACTGGAGCCGGATTCCCAAACAAGCGTATTTGAAAGCAATGGAAATCAGTCCTTACCGTGACGCCATGATAACGCGTCTGATTGAAAACGCGCTGACGGATGCCATTGAGGACCGCGAAGTCTTTATGAAGGGAATAGATTATTCCTATTACTATGAATACGAAGAATAGCGTGATGATTTCACAGAAAATCAACTAAAAAAATTTCAAATTGTAATAAATAAAATTCATATAACAAATCTAACAGGAGAGATGACAGCCCATGGAATACGAAGGTCACGAGAACCAAAAGATTATTGAGGTCGATATCAATAAGGAGATGAAGGAATCCTTCCTCGCCTATTCGATGTCGGTCATCGTGCAGCGCGCGCTGCCGGATGTGCGCGACGGTCTGAAGCCGGTGCATCGCCGTATCCTTTACACGATGTATGAGGACGGACTGTATCCGGAACGTCCCTATAAGAAGTGCGCCACGACCGTCGGTGCCGTGCTGGGTCGTTATCATCCCCACGGCGACGCGTCGGTCTATGACGCGCTGGTACGTCTCGCGCAGGATTTTTCCATGCGCTATATGCTGGTGGACGGTCACGGCAACTTCGGTTCGGTGGACGGCGACCCGCCGGCGGCTTACCGATATACCGAAGCCAAAATGAGCAAACTCTCGATGGAAATGCTCACCGATATCGACAAGGAGACCGTCGATTATTCCCCCAACTTCGACGATTCCCACGAGGAACCCCAGGTTCTGCCCTCCCGTTATCCGAATCTGCTGGTCAACGGCTCGACGGGTATCGCGGTAGGCATGGCGACGAACATTGCCCCCCATAATATGCGCGAAGCGGTGGACGCGGTGTGCCTCTTGTTGAAGAATCCCGACGCAACACTTGACGAACTCATGGAGTGTATTCAGGGTCCCGACTTCCCGACCGGCGGTATTATCATGGGGCGCGCCGGTATCCGCGCCGCCTACGCGACCGGACGCGGCAAGATTACCGTCCGCGCCAAGGCGGAAATCGTAGAACGTCCCAATGGACGTTATCAGATTGTCGTAACCGAGCTGCCCTATCAGGTCAACAAAGCGCGGCTGATTGAATCCATCAGCGATCTGGTCAAGGAGAAGCGGCTGGAAGGCATCAGCAATTGCGACGACCACTCCGACCGCGAGGGTATGCGCATTACGATTGACGTCAAGCGCGACGCTTCGCCGAATGTCGTGCTGAATAACCTCTACAAGAACACCAATATGCAGATCACCTTCGGCGCGATTCATCTGGCGATTGTCAACAAGGTGCCGAAAATCCTCACGCTCAAGGAAATGCTGCAATACTATATTGATCACCAGATGGAGGTCATTCTGCGCCGCACCATTTATGAGCTGAAGAAGGCGAAGGAACGCGCCCATATTCTCGAAGCGCTCAAAGTCGCGCTGGATTTCATTGATGAAGTCATCGCGATTCTGCGTTCGTCCAAGAGCGTCGCGGAGGGCAAACAGCGGCTTATGGAGCGGTTCGGCTTTGACGACGTGCAGGCGCAGGCGATTGTACAGATGCGTCTGGCGCAGCTCACCGGTATGGAAATGGAAAAGCTGGAAGCCGAATTGAAGGCGCTGCTCGAAAAAATCGAGGACTGCAATGACATCATCGCCCGCGAGGAACGCCGCCGCGATATCATCATTGAGGAATCGCAGGAGATTGCCCGCAGGTTCGGCGACGAGCGCCGCACTGCGATTGAAACCGTGTCGGGCGAAGTGGACGTGGAGGACCTCATCAAGGAAGAGGACTGTGTGATTACCTTCACTTCCTACGGCTATGTCAAGCGCCAGAAGCTCGACACCTATCAGCTCCAGCACCGCGGCGGTCGCGGCGTCAGCGGTATGGCACGAAGGGAAGAAGATGTGCCGACCGAGATGTTTATCACCTCGACGCATGATTATGTGATGTTCTTCTCCGACAGAGGACGGGTCTACCGTCTGAAAGGCTACGAGATTCCGGAAGGTTCGCGTAACTCCAAGGGCATCAATATCGTCAACCTGCTGCCGCTGGAAGGCGACGAGAAGATCACCGAAATGATCCGCGTGCTGCGGCAGTATGACCATGAAATGTACCTCATGATGATCACCAAGACCGGACTGGTCAAGCGGACGCCGCTGAGTGAATTCGGCAATATCCGCAAGAAGGGTCTGATTGCGCTGAGCCTGCGGGATGACGATTCGCTGGTGTGGACGCGGCTGACCAACGGTCAGAATGAAATGCTGGTGGCGACGCGTAAGGGATATGCCATCCGCTTTGACGAGAACGATGTGCGTCCGATGGGACGCGGCGCGGCAGGCGTTCACGCGATACGGCTGCGGGAAGGCGACGAGGTCATCGGTATGTCGATTCTGCGGGAAGGCGGACGGGTGCTGACGGTGAGTGAGACGGGATACGGCAGACTCACGCCGATCTCGGATTATAGGGTGCAGACCCGCGGCGGCATGGGCATCAAGAATTACCGCGAGGAAAACGGCGATGTGGCTGCCATCCGCGTGGTGGACGATGATGACGATGTGATTATTATTAATGACGCGGGCGTGATTATCCGGATTGCGGTGAAGGAGATCCGGGAGTGCGCAAGACCGAGTAAGGGCGTGCGCGTGATGAAGATTGAGGACGGCGGTAAAGTAGTGGCGCTGGCGAGAATCAAACACGAGGAAGAAGAAGAACAAAAAGAACAAAAAGAACAAAAAGAAAAATGTTTTTCGGTGAATTAAATCACTAAAAATTATAATATTTGGTGAATT
>CAMJHU010000240.1 GCA_946405565.1 uncultured Clostridia bacterium | reverse complement strand
ACAAATCGCAGCGCCACGCCGACAATATCAACGCGGGTCTTTTCACCTATCCCTCGCTGATGGCAGCCGACATTCTGCTCTATCAGGCGGATCTGGTGCCGGTGGGCGCCGATCAGAAGCAGCATCTGGAGCTGACCCGCACCATCGCGGAACGTTTTAACGGCGTGTACGGCAAGACCTTCGTGGTGCCGGAACCCTACATCACCAAGACCGCCGCCCGCGTCATGAGCCTGCTCGACCCCTCCAAAAAGATGAGCAAATCCGACCCCAACACCAAGAGCTTTATTCTGATGGTGGACGAACCGGCAACCATCATGAAGAAATTCCGTTCGGCAGTGACCGACAGCGAAGCCTGCGTGCGTTACGCGGAAGGAAAGGACGGCATTAATAACCTCATGGAGATTTATGCCGCCTGCACGGGTCTGACCTTTGCGCAGATTGAGGACGAATTCCGCGGCAAGGGCTACGGCGATTTCAAGACAGCCGTGGGCGAAGCGGTCGTGGCGCAGCTCGAACCCATTCAGCAGCGCTACAAGGAATTGCTCAAGGACAAAAAGTACCTCGACGAGCTGGCGCGGAAGGGTGCCGAATCGGCGGCGAGACTGTCGGCGCGCACGATTGAAAAGGTGTATAAAAAAGTGGGTCTGCCGCGCTGACAACTGTCGTATTCCATAGTTTTTTTAGAAAAAACGAAAAAAATTCAGATAAAACAATTGAATCACCCTCGGTTTTGTGTTACAATGGTTGACAGAAACGGAGGGTGATTTTTCATGGACGAGGCAAAAAAGTATGTGCTGGCGCTGGACGAAGGCACCACCAGTGCGCGGGCGATTTTGTTTGACCGCGAGAAACAGGTGCGCAGCGTTGCCCAGCAGGAATTCACGCAGATTTATCCTCAGCCGGGATGGGTGGAGCATGACGCGATGCAGATTTACGCGACGCAGTACGCGGCGCTGACCGAGTGTATCGCCCGCAGCGGCGTGTCCCCGGAGAAAATCGCGGGCATCGGCATCACCAATCAGCGCGAAACCACGGTGGTATGGGAGAAGCGCACCGGCAAGCCGATTTATAACGCGATCGTCTGGCAGTGCCGCCGCACGACCGACATCTGCGAGCAGCTTGCACGCGAGGGGTATGCCGACTATATCCAGCAGACCACCGGTCTGAAACTCGACGCCTATTTCAGCGGCACCAAAATCAAGTGGATTCTCGACCATGTGGAAGGCGCACGCGAAAAGGCGGAACGGGGGGAACTGCTCTTCGGCACGGTGGACACATGGCTGCTCTGGAAGCTGACCGACGGCGCGGTACACGTCACCGACCGCACCAACGCTTCCCGCACCATGCTCTACAATATCAACACGCTGCAATGGGATGAGGAACTCTGCCGGATACTGGGCATTCCCATGTGTATGCTGCCGGAGGTGCGCAGCAGCAGCGAGGTTTACGGCTATATGAACCTGATGGGCGCGAAGGTGCCGATCTGCGGCATCGCGGGTGACCAGCAGGCGGCGCTTTTCGGACAGGGATGTGTGGAGGAAGGCGACCTCAAAATCACCTACGGAACCGGCTGCTTCCTTCTCACCAATACCGGCGAAACGCCGGTGTTCAGCCGACACGGACTGGTGACGACGGTGGCGGCAACCGTCAAGGACGCGCCGGTGCAGTACGCGCTGGAAGGCAGTGTGTTCACGGGCGGCGCGGTGATTCAGTGGCTTCGCGACGAACTGCGGCTGATTCACGATTCCGCCGACAGCGAATATTTTGCCAAAAAGGTTCCCGACAACGGCGGCGTGTACATCGTCCCCGCCTTTACGGGACTGGGTGCGCCTTATTGGGATATGCGCGCGCGCGGCACCATCACCGGTCTGACCCGCGGCGCGGGACGCAACCATATCATCCGCGCAGCACTGGAAGCCATTGCTTTCCAGTCGGACGATGTGATTGCCGCCATGCGTTCCGACACCGGCGGGCATATCCACGCGCTGAAAGTGGACGGCGGCGCGTCCGCCAACAATTTCCTCATGCAGTTCCAGTCGGATATTTCCGATCTGAAGGTCATCCGTCCCGATCAGAAGGAAGCCACGGCGGCAGGTGCGGCATATCTGGCGGGACTGGCGGTGGGCTTCTATGACGGCAGTCTCTTTGATGGCGGCATCAGCGTGAGCGCGGCATTTGAACCGCGCATGACCGGCGAAGAACGACAAAAGCTGCTGACCGACTGGCATTCGGCAGTCGCGGCGTGTCAATGCGGAGGTGTATCGTAAGATGGCAGTACAGGTACAGGACAAGGAATTCCCGTCCACGGACGGACAGCATATGCTCAAAGGCAAGCTCTATCTGCCCGAGGGAGCGCCCAAGGCGATTTTCCATGTGGTGCACGGCATGACGGAGCATATCGGGCGGTACGACGGCTTTTTGCGCGAAATGGCGGAAGCAGGCTATCTCTGCGTCGCCTATGACAATCTCGGTCACGGCAATACCGCGAAGGACGACAGCGAACTCGGTTATATCGCCAAAAGGGACGGCTACAAAAAGCTGATTGCCGACGTCAACGCCGTGGGCAATCTCATGAAACAGGCATACCCCGGATTGCCCTATTATCTCATGGGACACAGCATGGGTTCCTTCATCGTGCGGCTGGCGACGGCAACTTACCCCGACCTGCCGGACAAACTGATTATCATGGGCACCGGCGGTCCCAATCCCGCTTCCAAAGCGGCGCTGGGCATTATCAATCTGATCAAATGCTGCAAGGGCGACCGGCATATTTCGCCCTTCATCGAAAAGACCGCCTTCGGCGAGTACAACAAGGGATTCGGCGACGGCAGCAACGGCGACTGGCTCTCCAAGAATCCGGAAGTGCGCCGGGTGTATAACGCGGACAAATTCTGCAATTATCACTTCACGGTCAGTGCCATGCACGATCTGGTCAAGCTCAATGACCTCACCAACAGCGGCAAATGGTTCAAAACCATGAAAAAGAAGTGCCGCAACCTGCCCATTCTGATGCTATCCGGTGCCGATGACCCGGTGGGTGAACACAGCAAGGGCGTGACGACGGTGTACAATAAGCTCAAAAAAAAGGGCATGAACGTCACCATAAAGCTCTACCCCGACAACCGCCACGAAATTCTCAACGATACCGCGCACGACGAAGCGGTGGCGGATATTCTGGCATTTTTAAGTGAGGGAGCGGAATGAAACTGTTGGTCACGGGCGGTACGACCTTTGTGAGCCGATTTACCGCCGAATATTTTGTCCGGCAGGGACATGACGTCACGGTGCTCAATCGCGGCAGCCGTGCGCAGGTGGAAGGTGTGATGCATCTTGCCGCCGACCGGCTTGCGCTGGGCGAAACGCTCCGAGGAAAAAGCTTTGACGCCGTGCTGGATATCACCGCATACACGGCTGAACATATGACCGCGTTGCTGGATTCAGGTGTGAAGTGGACTGATTATATTTTCATCAGTTCCAGCGCGGTCTATCCCGAAACCAATCCCCAGCCCTTCACGGAAAGTCAGTTCTGCGGTCCGAATGCCGTCTGGGGCGATTATGGCACCAACAAGCTGGCAGCCGAATCGGTGCTGCAAAAGCGCTGTCCCCAAGCCTATGTCCTGCGCCCGCCCTATTTTTACGGGCTGTATGAAAATCTTTACCGCGAGGGATTTGTGTTTGACTGTGCCATGCAGGGGCGACCATTCTATCTGCCGGGGAACGGCGAGATGAAACTGCAATTTTTCCATGTGGGGGATTTATGCCGGTTCATTGAGATTCTGCTGGAACGGCATCCGGCTGACCGCATTTTTAATGTGGGCAATCCTGAAACCGTCACAGTGAAGGAATGGGTGACACGATGCTATGAGGCGGCGGGGAAAACGCCGTTGTTTGTCCGTGTCAGCCGGGAGCGGCACATCCCGCAGCGGGACTACTTCTGTTTCCATGATTATGAATATGTGTTGGACGTGTCAAAGCAATGCGCACTGATGCCCGATACGCTTCCGCTGGCGGAGGGATTGCGGGAGGAATTCGATTGGTATCGGAAAAATCCCGACAGTGTTTACTATCGCAAGCCCTATATAGCGTATATTGATGCACATCTGGCGTAATAGTATCAAAAAAAACGCAGACCGACGGTGAAAACCATACCGTTTGTCTGCGTTTCTTATGCTTTGGATTTGATTCAGAATAACAGTGTGTCTGAAAGGTCAGGCGTCAGATCATGCCGCCGTGGAAGCCAGGGTCGTTGTCGC